>JAMBLL010000082.1 GCA_023336765.1 Actinomycetes bacterium
CCCTCGGCTCTTTGGACGGGCTCAAAGAAGCCCCCTCTGTCCCTCGTTCCTCGGGACATCTCCCCCAGCAAGCTGAGGGAGAAGGGCCGAGCGCAGCGAGGTCGGAGGGGAGATCATGGGGTTCCACTTTGGCTGCACGGTTCTTGGCTCAAGGTGAGTGGTGCGACTCGGCTTCCCCTCTGTTTCGTACCTCAACATCTCCCCCAACAAGTTGAGGGAGAAACCATGCAGGTTCCTATCCGCTCCCGTTAGAGATGATCTGCTGCAGCTATTGCCGTGAGGACGGCTTTGGCCTTGTTGATACATTCGTCGTACTCCGATGCTGGGTCAGAATCGGCGACGATCCCCGCGCCTGCCTGAACCCATGCGGTCGTGCCATCCATGACCGCCGTGCGCAGGGCTATGGCGGTATCGAAGTTCCCCGAAAAGTCGATGTAGCCGACAGCACCGGCGTACGGGCCCCGGGCGACCGACTCCAGTTCGTCGATG
This sequence comes from Actinomycetes bacterium, assembly GCA_023336765.1. Taxonomy (GTDB): domain Bacteria; phylum Actinomycetota; class Acidimicrobiia; order Spongiisociales; family UBA5794; genus JAMBLL01. Next base: position 490 of record JAMBLL010000082.1, read on the forward strand.
ATCTCCATTGCGCTGACCTTCGGTGCACCAGAAACGGTCCCATGAGGGAACGTTGCACGGAGTACATCGATCGGCCCCACCCCTTCCACCAGGTCCCCTGACACGCCCGACACGATGTGCATGACGTGTGAGTAGCGCTCGATCACCATCACATCGTCAACAGCCACAGTCCCGAACTGACACACGCGTCCGATGTCGTTTCGCGCAAGATCGATCAGCATCACGTGCTCTGCACGCTCCTTCGGGTTCGCGAGGAGTTCCTCCTCGAATGCCTGGTCCTCCTCCTCGGTGCTGCCCCGTGGCATCGTTCCTGCGATCGGTCTCGAATAGACACGTCCGTCCCTGACACGTGACATCAGTTCCGGCGAGGACCCGGCAACAGACACACCACCTGAGCGGAGCAGGAACATGAACGGAGACGGGTTCACCAACCGCAGTGCCCTGTAGACAGCAAAGGCATCACCACCGAACTCGGCGGTGAAACGGATCGAGGGAACGACCTGGAAGACCTCGCCATCGATGATCTTGACCTTGGCCCGATCGACGACCGCCATGAACTCGTCCCGACCCATCGTTTGTGTCGTCTTTGGAGTGTCGACGAAATCTGGCATGTACCCGAGTGTGACCGCAGGGCCAGACTGTAGTGCCGCGACAGCCCGCTCGAGTGAGGCGATCGCTGCGTCGTAGTCAGACGCAGGGTCATCCGTGACATAGACGTTCTCGATCACCGTGATCGTGTTCGCCAAACGGTCGAACACCGCAAGGCCCCCAGCGAACTGCCAGAGCATCTCGGGGAGGCCGCGATCGTCAGGGGGTCTATTTGGCAGCGATTCAACGTACCGAACCATGTCGTAGCCCAGGTACCCCACAGCGCCACTGTGGAGAGGAGGTGGAGGACCAGGGATCCCAAGGTCCTCCCATGGCGGAACGGAGAAGGTCTCGACAACCGATTCCAGGACGGACAGAGGATCGCCCCCAGGGAGCACCATTGCTGGGTTGGAGGACGAGGAGACACCATCGAACGCGGATAGCGTGAACTCAGGGTCCCACCCGATGAAGGACCATCTCCCCCACCGCTCACCACCCTCGACGGACTCGAGCAGGAAACCGTCGCCCTCACCGACCAACTGGTCGAATACCGAAACAGGGGTGAGGACATCCCCGAGCACGACGACCGCCAGCGGGACAACATTGAACTTACCGGCGAGTTCGCGGAAACGATCAGGACTCAGGGACGGTTGCATATGGTGAGAGTACTTGGTGCGTGGTAGTTGGTACTCGGATCTTCACGGGATACAGGGGACAAGTGTTACCTCGGATTTCGGCGGGATCTGGAGAGTTTGGAGGTGAGTGGGGAGAGTCAGAAGTAGTACGTATTGACGTAATACGACTCTGCACCTGCGAGATGCATAGATGGCATGGCATCAATCTGGCTCGATGCATGCCAATTCCTCGGTCGGACCGACACTGGGTTTTCCGATACTCGCGACACTTCGTTGGCCGTCTGTCGTACTACCTCGTACGTACTTCGTACTACTGCCAGCCACGTCCCAAGCTCAAGCCGACCCGCTCATTTCCGAAGTACCGGATGATGGACGCGTTTCTTGTCATAGGGGGTTGATACGTTGTGACCATGACGACGACAGCACGATACGAGATACCGTTCGGCGAGGAACCACCTGGCGTGGAACCACTTGCGTGGGTGGACCCGACCGAGTACGAGCAGGTCCCGCCTGGACTTGCCACAATGGCACCTGGCCCGGTCATGGCTGCGTTTCTCTCAGCGATCGACGTTGCGAAAGTGTCTCCCCACGATCAGGTGATCGTGTTGCGGGCGAACGATCGCATGATGTCCCATTTCGGTGCCCATCGCTACCGCGACATCGCTGCTGTACACAAAAGTTACACAACAGACGATGGCGCAACCTATATGGAGGCTGGCGCTGCATCGAGTGCAGAGATCCGTTTGGCGCTCGCTCTCACCCGCGCCGCTGCGGACAACGAGCTTGCGTTCGCTCTGAGTCTGGAGCACCGGTTGCCTCGCCTGTTCGACTTGCTCGCCACGGGAACCATCGACCTCCGCCGTGCCAGGACGATCGAACGGGCAACCGTACACCTGTCGGACGCCACTGCTCAGGCTGTCCTCGACGAGATCGCTGACGATGCACCGAGACTGACGACAGGGCAACTCGGTGCGCGTATCAGGAAGCTGTGTATCGAAGTCGATCCGGACGAGGCAAAGGACCGCTACGACACGGCACACGCTGACCGACGCATCATCATCCAGCCCACGGATTCGGGAACCGTGAACCTCATGGGCTACGACCTTCCGCCCCACGAGGTCACCGCGATCATGAGCAAGGTCAATCGTGCTGCTGGCGGTCTCCATGGAACATCCGGTGAAGCACGAACGATGGATCAGTTGCGTGCAGACATCTGTATCGATCTGCTCCACGGCATCGCACCCGACCTCGGCTCCTCGAGGTCGAACACCGGTGTCATCGACCTCGTGGTCGACCTCGACACTCTCGCAGGACTCACCGACAACCCTGGGGACCTCGGTGGCTACGGTCCCGTCATAGCCGACATCGCACGAAAGATCGCGGACAACAACCACGATGCGCAGTGGCGGATAACCACCTTGAACGACGACGGAGAACCTCGGCACATCGGGACGACCTCACGCAGACCGACCGCATCCCAGAAACGTCGGATCCAGACACGAGACCGGACCTGCGTGTTCCCTGGGTGTCGCATGCCATCGACGGCCTGTGACCTGGATCACACAACAGCGGTCCAGGATGGCGGCGCGACGTGTGATTGCAACCTCGCACCACTGTGTCGGCACGACCACGGCATCAAACACACACAGGGATGGGATTACGAACGTCTCCCTGACGCTCGACACCAATGGACCACGCCGTTCGGCCACACCTACACAACCGCAAGGAACCGGGAACCGCCCGGCCGATAGCCGCAGTGAGTTCGATGGAACTCTTCCGGATCATTGAAGCCCGCAGAGCAAGAGCGTCCTAGCTTGCGGCGAACTCGTCGAGATTCAGCCAGATCAGGAGGCGTGAGAACACTGCGGACAACTCCGTGATGCGCCCGGTGAGAAGGAGAACACCAAAAAGGGTGAGCATGAGGCCTGATGCCACAGTGATCTGGATGAGATATTTCTTTATCCAATTGAATGAGGAGAACGCCTTGGCGAGCAGCAGCGACGTCAAGAGGAACGGTATCCCAAGGCCGAGGCTGTAGAAGAACAGCACGAGCATGCCTTCGAACACGGTGTCCGAATTCGCTCCGAGGAGCAGAGCAGACGCAAGGAACGGTCCGATGCACGGAGTCCAACCGAACGCAAACGCAGCGCCCATGACGGGTGGCCCGGCAAGGCCGAGTCGCTTTGCCCTCGAAGACTCCACACGACGGTCCTTCATCACCGGCATCAGCCAACTCGGCGTCCACACCGCGGTGATGGCTATGAACAGGCCCATGACGACGATCGTCCAACCAGCGATGACGGTGAAGATCGATTGGCTCAAGAATCCCGACAACGATGTAGCGGTTGCACCGAGCGCCACGAAAACGGTCGTGAATCCGAGGACGAATAGAGCGGTGCGCCCGACCACACGTTTCATAGACACGTTGCCCTCAGCAAGTTCCTGCATGTCGTAGCCAGACATCAGGCTGACGTAGCCTGGCAACAACGGAAGCACACACGGAGAGAGGAACGATGCGGCACCCGCGAGGAGGGCTGCGACGATGCTGAACTGCAAGAGTGTCCTCTTTCGTATCTCGTGAACGGCGATCCGGGAGAACAACGACGTTGCCTGCCGTAGCGTTCCCTGGGTTCGCGTCACGGGACAGACGTGGTGCCGGGTTCCGGGATGGTACTACTAACCTCACTTTCTCCGCGAGTAGTGATGCACCATGACCTCAGCCCGAACACAATCGAATTCCCACGCGTTCACTCCAGCGGATCGCAGAGTGCTGTTCCTCATGTCCATCGTCGGATTCTTCACCGGGTATGCGGGCAGCCAGATGGCACACACGCTCCCGTTCGCCAGACTCTCGCTCGATCTCACCGAAGGCCAGATGAGTCTCGTCTTTGCGATCGTCAGGGCTGCATCCCTCCTCGGGATCTTCTTTGCGATGGCTGCGGACCGCCAGGGAAGGCGCAGACCACTTCTCGCAGCATTCGTCCTCGTCGGTTTCGGAAGCCTGGCAACAGCCTTCATCCCCTCTGTTCCAGCGTTCGTCGTCTCGCAGTCCGCGGTGCGCATCGGAATCGTTGCGGTTGCAGGCATCTCGATCGTGTACGTCGCGGAAGAACTCCGGGCCGGTGTGCGAGCCTTCGGGATCGGAATTTACGGCCTGGCTGGATCCATGGGGGTCGGCCTTGGTCTACTACTGCTGCCCCTTGCCGAAGCGAACGATGCTTCATGGAGGGTTCTCTTTGGGATCGCGACGCTCGGACTTCTCGCTGTCCCCCTCCTTAACAAATACCTACCTGAGTCCAAGGCCTATGTCGATACGACTTCGATGTCGTTCATCAAGGCGCTCGGACTCGGTTTGTCCCGACACTTCTGGCCGCTTGCTGGCGTCTCGTTCTTTGTTGCGGCTTTCTCGGCACCAGCGTTCGATTTCGTGCTCGAACGCCTGATCAACGATCTCTCGTGGGACACCGGTGCTGCGCGTTTCCTGCTCATCGTCTCATCAGGCTTCGGCGCCATAGGGCTTCTCATCGGTGGACGGCTTGCCGATACCTACGGACGACGCCCAGTGACCGTTGCGGCGCTCATCATCGGACTCATCGGCGGCGTGGGATTCTACGTGCTCGATTCCGGATGGTTCCTTGCAGGGACCGTGTTCCTTGCGACCCTGGGCGCCACGATGCTCACACCGGCATTCGGAGCAATGCGCTCGGAACTCTTCCCCACAAGGGTGAGGGCAACAGCCGGTGGGTGGCTGACCAACATCGCCATCATCGGATCGATCTCAGGTTTCGCCGTCGGCGCCGTGTCCATCGACAGGTTCGGCCTGTCGATAACCGTTGCCATGCTCGGCGTGGGTGTCCTCGCCTCGGTCGGGTTCGTGCTCATGCTTCCTGAGACGATGGGGATGGATCTCGTACGGAAGAAGGCCCCCAAAACGAGTACCACGCGCCCAACGCCACCAGCCGGCTGACCGTAAGCACCCCAATACTGACCCACACACCAACCAGAGTGTCGCCGAACACAACCAGAGCGATGACCGTCAGCAGCGCAGATGCCACCATCGACGCCGCGAGGAACTTGAAGGCACTCGCACCTATGCCTATCCCGTCCCACACATAGACGAGGGCCGTCAACGGTTGTAGCACGACCACGAAGATGTAGATCGTCGAAAGATCCTCGAGGACTCCGACATCTGATGTGAAGATCCGTCCTACAAGCGGTGCGGTCACGAGCAGAAGAGCCGACAGCCCGATCCCTGTCATGAACCCGAGCGCAAGCAACCGGTTCCCGACAGCCCGTGCGGCTTTGGCATCGTTTGCGCCGAGATCCGTACCGATCATGGCCATTGCTGCAATAGCGAACGAGTCAAGGACGAATGCAAGGAACAACCACACCTGCATCGCGATCTGGTGCGCAGCAACAGCCTGGGTGCTGATCCGTGAAGCGGCAAGCGTTGTCGCCGAAATGGCGAACAGCAAGGCGGCGCTGCGGATCATCATCGGCCAACCTGCGTTCACGATCTTGCCTATCGGAAGAGACCCCAGACCCTTCACCATCCTGTCGGTTCCGAGCCTGTGGCGGTCCACTCCGTATATCAGCACGAGGAACCAGCCAGCAGCGAACGTCTGAGCGACCACGGTGGCCCAAGCTGCACCCTCAACACCGAGATCGAAGCCGAAGATCAGGATCGGATCGAGTACGAGGTTGATCAGGTTCATTCCGATCGCCACATACAGAGGTGTCTTCGTGTCCGAGTGCCCCCGATAGATGCCGTGGCCTGCCATTGCCACGAGAACTGCTGGCAATGCAAGGAATCTGATCCGTAGGTACGCGGTGGCATCAGCGAGCACCGACGGCTCGCCGCCGAAGATCCTGGTTAGCGGTTCAGCGAGAGCGATCGCGACGATGGCGACACCAACGCCGATAGCGGCCGTTGTCACGATCGAACCAGATGCGATCGCTCCGGCACGTGGGATATCACCTTTGCCCACCTCGCCCGCTACGAGAGGCGTTACCGCTGCGTGCACGAAATTGAAGATGCTGAAGATCGCGATGAACACCGCTGAGGCGATAGCAAGGGCAGCGAGCGGCTCCGTTCCAAGCCGGCCGATCCAGGCTGTGTCGACGATGGACACGAACGGATCGATCGCAAGCGTCCCGAGAGCCGGGATCGCGAGGGCGGCGATCGCCCTGTCGCGTGGGTTACGACGGAAGGCCGCGAGCATCAGGCAGGGCTCACCGTGGCGTCTTGTTCTCGAACAGGCAACGGTCCGCAAGTGGGCACGCCTGGCAGTTCGGATTCTTGGCGTCGCAAACGTCCCTGCCGAACTGGACGAGTCTCATCGAGATGCCTGCCCAGTCCTTCTCCGGGAACAGGTCCTTGAGCTCGAATTCGATCTTGGTCGGGTCACTCGAATGGGTGATGCCGAGTCGATTCGAGACGCGCTTGACGTGAGTGTCCACGGCTATTGCGGGGTCGCCCCAGGCCTCGGCAAGCACCACGGATGCTGTCTTGCGCCCAACGCCTCGGAGCTTCACGAGTTGGTCGAGGTCTCTGGGGACCTCGCTGTCGTACATCTCAACGAGGTCCGCCGCAAGCGAGATGATGCTCTTGGTCTTCTGCCTGTAGAAACCCGTTGAGAAGATGATCTTCTCAACATCCTCAGGGTTCGCTTCCGCAAGATCCTCGGGTGTTGGATACGCAGCGAACAGGTTCGGTGCCACAGCGTTGACATTGACATCGGTGGTCTGCGCCGAGAGCACAGTGGACACGAGCAGTTGCCATTCGCTGCCGTAGTCGAGCGCGGTCTTGATCTCGGGGTACCGCTTCTTGAGCCTGTTGAGGATCACTCTGGCGTTGCGTTTCTCTTCTGTGGTCGGCTCAGCCCGACCACTTGGTGTTTTCACTGGCATCGAGGAGAAGAGTACTTGGTACTTGGTACTTGGTACCTGGCACTTGGCCACGGAGAAGAGTGATGGCTGACAGCTGATGGCTGACAGCTGATGGCTGACAGCTGATGGCTGACAGCTGATGGCTGAC
>JAMBLL010000083.1 GCA_023336765.1 Actinomycetes bacterium
CTATCTCGCAGGTGTGACGACCCTTCTGGAACGGGTGAGAGCAGAACACCCAACGAGGGGAGTGTGGGAAGCAGCAGACCTTCAATGGTGGTGGCGCAAGCCCTGGCCCACCGATTCGTGGCTACACCCATTTTGGTTCGATGCCAGCGGAGACCCTGTGGCAGCAGCGGTGGCGACCGATTGGGGAGGTCGCATCGCACTCGACATCATCGTGGCACCATCGTCGCCAGAGGAACTTGTCGAACACGCGTGGCATCGTGGACTTGCTGTTGTCAAAGAAAACCAACCACCGATTGTCGAGGTCATGATCGATGACGACGACTCGGTGATGCGGTCACTTGTCATCGAAGCTGGCTTCGTGCCGCTTGCTGACAAGGGTGCTTCTGCATGGATGAGAGCATCGAGTCGCCCGGCTGCTTCCTCCGAACCAGTTGGCTACACGCTTGTCAGTCGTGTCGAGATCGGCGAGACTCCCCATTACTTCATCGCTCGCAACGGATCGGGTGTTGCCCAACGCTTGGAGCAAACATCGCTGTACGACCCCAGTCTCGACCTTGCAATGCTCGACGCAACGGGTGAAGTTGCAGCGTATGGACTGTTCTGGTTCGACCCAGTAACGAAGGTTGGTTTCGTTGAGCCGATGGGCACCAATGATGCTCACAGACGTAAGGGGCTCGCTCGACACATTCTCATGTCAGGCATCGACCGACTCGCTCATTCCGGTGCCACGCGTATCAAGGTCAACTATGAGCAGGACAACGCAGCATCCAGCGCCCTCTACCTCGACGTCGGATTTCGCTCTTCGATGACGACTTCGATGTGGGTCAAGAACGAGACGAAAAGCGCATAGCCCGCATCGGCAGGAGTGTTCTCGGTTGCATCCGAGCGACATTGACGGTCTCTTGCTGTGGGATCAATGAAGTCCCGCCTCCGAGGGGGAGCAGCTGTTTGAAACGCTCGTTGCCGACAAATGTGCCACACCCTGCTCGTGGAGTCGATCCCGGTGGGATGCTCCAGTACGCAGGGCACCGATTCCGTCGGTTTCGTTCGCTCGGTACACTCGCTGGTCATGACGGAATCTCCTCTCTTTGACGATCTGAACCCGACTCAGCGCGAGGCTGTGGCGGCCACCGAGGGCGCTGTACTCGTCGTTGCAGGCGCCGGGTCTGGCAAGACTCGCGTGTTGACCTACCGCATTGCGCATCTTGTGCGCGACCTCGGCATTTCCCCGTTCGAGATCCTGGCGATCACGTTCACCAACAAGGCAGCGGGAGAGATGAAGGAGCGCGTGGGTTCTCTCATCGGGTACTACGGGTACGACATGTGGGTGTCGACGTTCCATTCGGCATGCGTACGCATACTGCGTCAGGAGATCCATCACCTCGGGTATCGGTCGTCGTTCTCGATCTACGATGAAGCAGATTCCACCCGTCTGATCACGATGTGCATCAAAGACCTCGATATGGACACGAAGCAGTTTCCGCCCAAGCAGATCAAGGCGACCATCTCGAAGGCGAAGAACGAACTGATCGACTACGAGACGTATTCGGCGTCCGATTCTGGCTATTACCACGAACGAGCCTCTGATGTGTACAGGCTGTATCAGCAGCGTCTCGTTGAGGCGTCAGCAGTTGACTTCGACGACATTCTCAAGCTCACCGTTGAGCTTCTACAGGCCTTTCCCCAGGTTCTTGAACGGTGGCAGAACCGTTTCAAGTACATCCTCGTCGACGAGTATCAGGACACGAACAAGGCGCAGTACCTCCTCGTCAAACTGCTTGCCGACAAACACGGGAACGTCTGTGTCGTTGGCGACTCCGATCAGTCGATCTATGCGTTTCGTGGCGCTGACATGCGCAACATCATGGACTTTGAGAAGGACTATCCCGATGCCAGGGTCATCGTCCTCGATCAGAATTACAGGTCGACCCAGACGATCCTTGACGCGGCCAATGCGGTGATCTCGAACAATGTAGGTCGTCAGCCAAAGCATCTCTGGACGGATGAGGGGGCAGGGGATTTGATCACGGTGTTCGACGCTCAGGACGAGCACGAAGAGGCAGCATTTGTTGCCGAGGCGATCGCAAAGCTTCAGGACGAAAATATGAACCTCAGTGATATTGCAGTGTTCTATCGGACGAATGCCCAGTCGCGTGTGATCGAAGAACTGTTCGTGAGGTTCGGAGTCACCTATCAGGTGGTCGGAGGTGTGAAGTACTACGACCGAAAGGAGGTCAAGGATGCGCTTGCCTATCTGAGATCGATCGTCAATCCGGACGACCAGGTGGCGGTCAAGCGCATTATCAACGTCCCCAGACGTGCGATCGGTGATACGTCGGTCGCTCATGTCGACCGGTTCGCACAAGACCATGGGATCAGTTTCCTTGCGGCGCTGCGACGTGCCGACGAGGTGGCCGCGCTCACCTCCAGAGCCCAGAAGTCGATGCTCGAGTTTGGTGCCCTGATCGAGATGCTCGCGGAGCGTGCCTCTGAGGGTCCACACGCAGCTCTCGATGCGGTTCTCAATGACACCGGCTACCTCGACATGCTCCGATCGGAGAAGTCGATCGAGGCGATGGGGCGCGAGGAGAACCTCAAGGAACTTCTTGGTGCTGCCGCCGAGTTCGAAGAGACAGGGCCAGCGTCGATGGGCCCGGACGATTGGAATGCCCTTGACGGCATCGGGAAGATTCAGATGTTCCTGGAAGCGATCAGTCTTGTTACTGCGACCGACGACGCGACGAACAGCGACGCGGTCACCTTGATGACGCTTCACAACGCCAAGGGACTCGAATACCCCGCGGTGTTCGTCACAGGTCTTGAGGACGGTGTCTTCCCCCACATGCGAGCACTCGGGGATCCGAAGGAACTCGAGGAGGAACGGAGGCTCTGCTACGTCGGGATCACCAGGGCAGAGAAGCGTCTCTATCTGACACGAGCGTGGACCCGGACCATGTGGGGTTCAACGAACTACAACTCGCCGAGCAGGTTCCTCGGCGAGATCCCGAAGCATCTCCTTACCGAAACCAAACGCGAACGGCGATCGGCCACGATGGAGTCGCGCACACCGACCCATACGGTCTCGGACACCGATATCACTGTGGGAGACAGCGTCACGCACACGCATTGGGGCGCTGGTGTGGTGAGTGAGATCGTCGGCAGCGGGGACCGTGCCGAGGCTGTTGTGGTGTTTCAGGGCCATGGATCCAAGCGTCTCCTCCTCGCTTGGGCACCACTTGAGAAGGTTAGCTAACCGCACTTGACGTGCGTATTGCGGTTTGTAATACTGACCGTATGACAACTGTTGCTATCCGTATTCCGGACGAGGTTCTTGAACGGCTTGATGAACTCGTGCATCCTGATGGGTATGCGACCCGAACTGAGGCCATTCGTCGAGCGATCGAAGTATTGCTTGATGCGCACGAGCGATCGGTTATCGATCAGAGAATCGTGGATGCCTACACCCGAATGCCTCAGAGCGATGACGAACTCGCGGTTGCTGCTGCCGCCGCACGAGCACTCATCGAAGAGGAACCGTGGTGAGTGAGCCGCTCCGTGGCGACGTTTGGTGGCTCGAGATGCCAGACAAACGCCGACCGGTTGTGGTGCTGACCCGGGACAGGGCCATACCGGTCCTGCGTACCGTTCTTGTTGCACCCGTCACACGTTCGGCCAGGGGCATTCCGACCGAGGTTGGACTCGACGAAGTCGACGGTATGCCCGTGGCGTGTGTGGCGACTCTTGACAATCTGACGACAGTGCCCAAGTCGTTCTTGACCGAGAGGATCACGCGACTGTCCCGGACGCGACTGCATGACGTATGCGTCGCCCTGTCGGTCGTAGTGGATTGCTGAGAATCAGCTATCAGCTATCAGCTATCAGCTATCAGCCGTCAGCCGTCAGCTATCAGCTATCAGCTATCAGCTATCAGCCGTCAGCCGTCAGCCGTCAGCTAGAGGTTTCGTGTTGCTGACAGAACCTGTGCCCCGTGATCGCTTGTCTTCTCCCCGGAAAACGGAAAACGGAAAACGGAAAACGGGGAACGGAGACAGACTGTCAACTGCCCTCCTTGAGCCTTTGATCCGGTGTGAACGATTGGGCTGCTGTAACAACCGCAACGACCGTTGAGGAGATGGCGACTGTTCCAAGCACCAGGTACATGACAACAAGTTGAATGATGACGGCGTCGATGGGGTCTACACCCGCGATCAGGAGTCCTGTCATCGCTCCCGGCAACGCAACGAGTCCAACGATCTTCGTGCGTTCGATCTGAGGCAGGAGGGCGACCCTTGTTGACTCTCGCACGACGTAGTGGGCGGCTTGTTTCGAGGAGAAGCCGAGACTCAGGAGTCCCTCAACCTGCATGCGGTCATCGGTCATCCTCCTCGTCACCTGGTCCGCAGCTACGACCGTCGCCGGAAGGGCGTTGCCGATGGTGATTCCCGCCACGACGATGAGCTGAATCGGCTCCGCTGGGAGTACACCGAACCCGAAGACGACCAGAAGCGACACGAGAGTCGATCCTCCAATCGACAGGGCAGCCGCGGGTAACACCTTGCGGGACTTCGCACGCCGACTCGTGACGAATGCGGCTATCCCGACCATCGTGATGATCCATACCGGTGCGAGATACCGGTCCAGGCTCGACGACAGCACGAAGGCAAGAAGAGCGCCGACCACCAGCAACTGGATCGCCGCCCGCACCGATGCCCAGATGATCGCCTTCTCGAAGCCAAGCCGAAGATACGCAGAGACGCCAACCGCAACCCCGACGAGTACCAGAGATGCCCCGAATACGAAGATCGGATTGAGATCGGTCACA
>JAMBLL010000084.1 GCA_023336765.1 Actinomycetes bacterium
AGACGCATGTCGAATCTGTCCAGGAGCGGCCCTGAAAGACGGGCCCTGTACTTGTCCCTGCGCATGTCCGTGCACGTGCACGGCGTTCTGTTGTCCCCCTCGAACCCGCACGGGCAGGGATTCGATGCGGCGATGACCTGAACGCGAGAGGGGAACCGGACGGTGGCAGCCTGACGAGCCACAACGATCTCTCCCTGCTCGATCGGCTGGCGCAAGGCATCGAGCACCGACGGGTTGAACTCCCCGAGTTCGTCAAGGAACAAGGCGCCATGGTGTGCAAGGCTGACCTCACCCGGAGTCGGGATACCAGAGCCACCCCCAACAAGAGCCGCGATGGAGGCGGAATGGTGGGGAGAACGGAAAGGAGCAACGTCCGACACCTTCCTGCCAGAACCTGCGGCAGCATGGATGAGGCTCACCTGACGGATCTCGTCGGCGTTCAGTGGAGGAAGGATCCCAGGCAAACACCCTGCCAGCATCGTCTTTCCTGCACCGGGAGGGCCGACCATCAAGAGATGGTGGCCGCCAGCTGCAGCGACCTCAAGTGCCCGCCTTGCCGGCCCGTTCCCACGCACACTTGCAATATCAGCGACCTGGTGACCATCACCCGTCGTCGGTACTGCCACCGTATCAGGCCCCACACTCCCCGTCGCGACCTCGAATGCGTGGCGGAGAGACGCGATACCCGCGATCTTCGCTCCGTCGTTGCTGGGGATCGTGCTCGACGACGCCACCATGCACGCCTTTCCCTGTCGCTCGGCGACCAGCGAGGCGCCAAGACCAGCAGAGACCGGCCTGACCTCACCACGTAGCGAGAGCTCTCCAACGCAGACGAAGGCATCAAAGTTCATGACGTCTCTGGACGAGGCTGCGATCACGCTCAACGCGATCGGCAGATCGAACGTGACCCCGTTCTTCGGGAGATCGGCAGGAGACAGGTTGACAACGACTCGCCCACTCGGGAACCCGAACCCTTGCTGCTTCATCGCTGCACGAACACGCTCACGCGACTCACGCACCGCGGTATCGGGGAGCCCAACGATCGTGAACGAGTCCTTCTTGGCGTGTGAGACCGCTGTCTCGATCCTGACGGGACGAGGTTCGACACCTACGAGTGTGCATGACGTGACTGATGAATATAGGGGCATACCACCAACGTATGCCAGCACTGTGACAGGAAACACGTGTTGCCAGAGAGTTCCCTCTCTGGCAACACGTGTCTGGTGTCCGGGAGCGAGTCCGCGAACGTCTTGGCTGCTAGTTCTCCTTGATGAGGCAGTAAGTGCCCATGATCAGGATGACTGCTCCGCCTACGACCATCATCCAGATGATCGGCGAGAATGCCACAGGCTGGATCGTCTCGTAGTTCTCCAGGTTCACCTCGAAGACACCAACGAATGCCTCAAAGCGTTCAAGTGTCTCTGGCATCGTCTGGATCGCGGCAGCCGTCGCAGGGAAGTTCTCACCGAGGAAGGCGCCAAGTTCCTCCTGGCTCATACCGAGCTGAGCCGCAAGATCGGGGATCATCTCGGTCGCCATCTGATTTCCCATCGCACCGATCACGACGAGCGACTGGTTCGCACCATCGATCAATTCCTGTGTATAGATCGGCGTGAGATTCGCGTTCAGCTGGTCGGCATCCGCAGCCTTGGCAGGCAGATTCAACGCAAAGGTGGTGATGACGAGTGTTGCGCCAAGGACAATGGCGAGGATCGACCACACCTTTCCCGGCATGAACATCATCACACCAACGGCGATCGCTGCGAGACCAGAGAGCGTGACGATCCACGGCACTGTATTGGCTGGCAGGTTCGTCGTCGGAATTGCATCTGCCGACGCAAAGAGCTCCTGCTGGCTGTCAAGAGTGCCGATCAGGCCATTGAACGTGGCTGTGATCTCAGGAAGAGCAGCTAATCCTGTGGCGATGTCGGGATACTGAGCCGCCATGTTCGCTGAGAACTCTTCGGGTGTCACACCGAACGTCTGAGCAAGACCAGGGACAACGGCTGTCTGGAACTCAACGCCAACAGCTTCAAGGCCTGCGATGTCCTCGCTGGCCGTTCCCAGCGCCTCATCCGTAAGAATCGGTCGGAAGTCGTCGATCATCTCCTCGAACGCTGGTCCTACCGCAAAGAGGCTGTTCATCATCACAACAACGATGAACACGACGCCCACCGCGATCGACACGCCTCCGCTTATCTTCAGCGGGAGGCTCACGCTCCCGAACCCTGCAGCTGCCTGCGTTTCACTAGCCGTTGTCATCTGGACCTCCAGGTCAATTGAACGTGTGCGACCACCCGCCGCCCATCGCATGCCTCACTTTAGACTCAATTCCTTAGTTACCTACTTATGGTCTGAGCGATCGGTGCGCCACGACAACCTCACATGAACAGAAACGATCGGCAATGACCGTGCCATCAGCCAAATCGTTCGTATGATGGCAACATTCTGCGATGCTTCTCGAGAGGAGGACGGACGTGGCTAAAGGACTATGGATCGTCGTGGTAGCGATGGCTCTGGTCACATCGGCCTGCAGCTCTGAAACCGACGTGACATCGACGCTCCTCCAAACGACACAGACAACAGTCCCAAGCCCGACGACCACACCGACGACGCCTCCCACAAAGGTCACGAGCACCACAGAGCACCAACAGGATCCGTGGACGATCACCGTGGTTCCTGTCAACCAGTACGCCGGTGCCGACATGGAGCTGGGAGTCGAGGAGATCGTCACAGCTTCAGCGATGATCGAGGCCACAGTCGATTGGATCGGCGAACCGGGCTCAGGACGGTGGTGCTGCGAGAACCCGCCGCTGAAGGTGTCCGACATCACGGTGCTCGATGGCGAGTTTCCGCTGGACTCCGATGGGGCGCTCAACGGCATCGACTATCAGTCTCTCGACGCCGGACTCGATATCGGTGACCGGGTGACGATGCTGATGCGTGACGACACCGTCGTACTGTTCGTCTTCGGACGCGACGACGGCTTGGTGCATCCTGCTCCTCAGCACCAGGCCGATGCGATTTCTGCGATGCGTGTGCGTGAGGCACAATCTGCTGGCGGGTGGGACCCGCTCGACTATTCACCACTTCGGGCGGTCACCGATGTCTGGGGCCGCTACCACACCAACTGGTGGGGATCGGTCGACCAGGGGGTGGCGCTCGCTGTGAGCGGTGTGCCAGGTTATCCGGTCACATGCTCGGCCGCAGACCTCGTTCCTGTGCGTCAGAACGTTGGCTATCCACCATCTTATGATGCTCTTCCGGCGACCGTTGCCAGGGCGAGGGACGAGATCGTGGACGCGGCGACAGCGTGTGACTACGAGGAGGTCCTGACGTTGACGACGTTTGTCGACGGCGATGACACAGACCTGTTCTGGTGGAGCGGCGGATCAACATCGGGTGTGTTCGTCGAAGCTGACAGGCGATTCGGTGCGCTGAGACAACTTGTGCTCGCATTGACGAACACGGCCTATGCAGACGAAGAGGTAAATGCTGAGAACAGCTCCGGGGAGTTCGTCGATCAGACGTTCTACGTGTGGCCGTCTGCCGCCGTGCTGATCGACGCGGCAAACGCTGCACAGTCGACGGTTGTGACGCTGGGTGAACAAGAATCCACGCGTGTCGCTGTGCTCAACCAGATGACCATCGAAGAACTCGACGAGAGCATGCGTGTGTTCCCAGGGTACGCACTCTTCCGTACAGCGATCGACGCTGCGGGCAGGTGGCGTTTCGCCCTATCGGGAGACTGAGGAGAGGAGCTGTCAGCCATCAGCCAGATTCGTCTTCCGTTCTCCACCTTCCCTCACAACACAACCAAGCTGTTCCGTGCTCTGCTGTCACTACCAGCCCGAGTTACTGCTGGCCGCCGATGCTAGTTGACACTCGACTTCGTCCTCTTGCTGACGGCTGA
>JAMBLL010000085.1 GCA_023336765.1 Actinomycetes bacterium
CGTACTTGATACTTCGCACTACGAGGATGCGCTGGTAGGGATCGTTTTGCCCCCTCCGACCTCGCGAGCTCGGCCACCTCCCCCGTCCAAAGAGCCGAGGGAGGAACCAGAGGGAGCTCTGAATTCTCTCCCGGCCTTCGCGGGGGAGATGGGCCGAGGAACGAGGGCCAGAGGGGGGAAACCAAGTCGCACCACTCGAATTGAACCCGCTCCTTTCCGAAGAACCACATAGCCCAACCTCCGAGTCGTACTACGTCCCGAAGCCACACCCCGCTGAAATGCGAAGTTCCAGATATCTGACATCCGATATCTGACGTTTGGTCAGAGCCCCTGTTCGACTCTCAGGTAATCGACGATGTCGTCGATCTGGTCGTCAGTGAAGACTCCTTCGAAAGCTGGCATCTCGCCGATGCCGTTGCGGATGCGCTCCTCGATGAACGCGTCGTCTTCGAAGGACACCCCAGAATCTGCACCAAGTGCCGGGCCGATGTTGCCCTCGAGGTCGATCCCATGGCAGTAGCTACACGCCATCTGATAGAGCTCCTCACCATTGAGGTCGGTCTGGGAGAGTGGCTTGAGCCAGTCAGGGAAGTCCGGTGCGGTCTCCTCGAACCCACGCAAGTACGCAACCGTGGCTGTGATCTGTTGCTGGGTGAACGTCCCACCGAAGTCGGCGGAGTAGGCAACCATGAGCGTTCCAGGAACACCCGTCGAGATGAGCTGGTGCATCTGGAGGTCCGTCACGGTCCCCAGGAACTGTTCTGAGTTCAGCGCAGGGCCAATCGCACCTGTTGCCTCGCCGCCGTGGCACTGTGCACAGCTGGAGTTGAAGATCTCTTCACCCTGTGCTGCAAGCTCCTCACTCTGAGCTGCCTGTGCGTCTGCCAACTGGCTCGGCTGGAGAATTCGGTACACAGGGAACGCAAGGACAAGGAGGAAGAGGAGTACGACACCCCATGCCATCCACCGATTCGTCGACTTCTCCAGTTCAGGGTCGTAATCGTGATAGGTCATCCGTGATCACCACCTTCACATGGCGGGCCAACAGGTTCGTCGATGGTCTCAGGTCCAGGAGGCGGACCATTCTCGATCGTTCCGGTGTCGATCAGCACGGCCTCGTCCACGATCTCGATCGCGAACCGGTCCATGCCTCGAGGCGAAGGACCTGCCCGGTACTCACCAAGCCTGTTGAAGCGGGACCCGTGGCACGGGCACTCGAATTCGCCGGCGGACTCACACCACGGAACTCTGCAACCTAGATGTGGGCAGCGCCACCACAGTGCCACGACCTCGTCATCGGGCGCCTTCGTCACATAGGCCTGAGCTGCAGAGATGGTCTCGACGCTCGTCGATGGAACCTCAGCCGCTTTGCCGTTCTTGATCAAGCCACCGAAACCCGAGGGGCTTGCTGGCTGAAGGATGTCCCATGTTGTCCAGGCACCGGCGACAGCCACGAGGCCGAAGCCCCACTTCCATATCCTTGAAAGGAAGGTGCGACGTTCGATTTCAGTTTTCATAGTTCACCATGCCATTCGATCCAGGGCCAGACCCATCCCCAATCGGCTCCCCTGAACGCGAATCCGATGATCGTGGCGACTATCCATGCGCCTAGGAACAAGGAGAAAAGCCAGATCGCGACCTTTCGACATTTCGATTTCCTGGAAGGATTGCGATCGATGTAGGGGAGGATCATGAGTCCCCCGACCAGCAAGCCAGGGAGGAGAACCCCAGCGATCATCGGATGGAGAAGAGCCAGCAATTCCTGCAGACCGACGAAGTACCAGGGAGCCTTCTCCGGGTTCGGTGTTACCGCTGGATTGGCGATCTCCTTGAGCGGAGCATTGAAGACGAGCGATATCACAAGGACAAGCAGGATGACAGCAAGGGCTGCCACGGCGTGGCGAACAGTCAGGTTCGGCCACGTGAACACGAGTTTCTGGCGTTCGGGAACCTTCTGTGTGCCAACGGCCGGCAAGCCAGGCACAACACCGAGAACCCTCTGTCCCTCGACGATCTGGGGATCATCAGCCATCAAGTTCACCTCCTGAGTCGAGAGTCGAGTCCTTGCGCCAGCGCCACAGGTGGATGACGATGCCGAACACGAGAACCGTCGGCAGAAGAGCTACATGAAGCACATAGAAGCGCAGCAAGGTCGCTGAACTCACCTGGTTCCCGCCAAGGAGTAGTTGCGATACCTGGTCACCGATGAACGGGACCCAGGCAGCGAGGGATGTACCGACCGTGATCGCCCAGTACGCCAGCTGATCCCAAGGGAGCAGATAGCCGGTGAACGACAGGAAGAAGGTGAGGAGAAGAAGAACTACGCCCACGACCCAGTTGAACTCCCTCGGCTTCTTGTACGCACCCTTGTAGAACACCTTTGCCATGTGGGCCATGACGGCGAGCACCATCAAGTGCGCAGACCATCGGTGAACATTCCTCATGAACTGCCCGAACGGCACTTGAGTCTGGAGGAACTGGATATTGCCGTATGCCGTCGTTGGCGAGGGCACGTAGAAGAACATCAGGTAGATGCCAGACACAACGAGAGAGCCGAACAGCGTCAAGCTGATCACACCGAGATACCACGTGTACCGGAATTCGATCTCCTTCTGCGGCATCTTGACCGGGTAGAGATGGAGGAAGAAGTTCGACCAATGGGCCTCCGCCTTTTCCCGCGGGGTATCGCGTGCGGGGACCCGCCAGATAGACCTCCCGACCGTCGTTTCTTTGACCCGCTCCATGAGCGACGGCTTCATGCCGATCCTCCAATCGTCAAGGGAATTCCTTCAGGTACACCAACACCGGTCCACATCCCCATCGAGAGCGCTCGCGGTGGACACCGGTCGATACACAGCGCACATCTGATGCAGAGTTCCTCATTGAGCATGAGCGCAGAACCACCTGGCAATGCGTTTATGTCCTCAGAGGGGATGATGGAGATGATGTTGACCGGGCATACATCAACGCACAGCGCGCACAGCACGCATGCATCGGTGTCGAGTTGTATGTCGAGGAAGCAACGGAGACACCGCGATGCCTCGACGCGGGCCTCAGCGGCGGAGAAGCCGAGTTCGACTTCCTGGAGTCCGATCCTGCGTTCGGATGGCAACGAGGGGATCTCAACCCTGTGATGCTCGTCGTACCTGTCCATCTGACGATGGAAGTTTTCGACGATCGTCATCTTGCCAGGCCGCCGCTTTGCCGTCACATCTGCTGGTGAAAGTGTCTCGTGGATCGATGCTGCAGCGCTGCGGCCTTCAGCGATAGCTGTAATGAGGAGGCGGGGTCCAAACGCGGCGTCGCCACCTGACCACACGTTGGGGAGCGACGTCTTGAACGTAACGGGGTCTGTGGCAATAGTGTGCCTCGGGGAGACATCAGGTCCGTTTATTCCAAGAGCCTGGAGGTCGATCGCCTGTCCAATGGCGAGGATCACGGTGTCGGCATCGTAGCTCTGGACGTCATCGTCATCGAACTGTGGCGAGAACCGGCCCTCATCGTCGAACACACTCGTGACGCCAACAGTGCGGAGGCCAATGACCCTATCTGCGTCATCGGTGATGATCTCCTGTGGCCCACGACGGCCGAAGATGTGGATGTTCTCCTCTTCAGCCTCGACGATCTCGAATTCCTGGGCTGGCATCTCGTCCCGCGATTCAAGTGAAACGATAGTGACGTCCGTGGCACCTGCTCGAATCGCGGAACGCGCAGCATCAAGTGGATGGGACACCTCGTCTGGGCCTGCCTCCCACTCCTCAATGTCATCTTCGGACTGACCCTCGTAGGCGCTTGCACGAAGCGCTGTTCGTGCAGCATCCATCGCAACGTTTCCACCACCGATGACAACGACCTTCTCGCCGATGTCAACGGAGAAGCCCTGGTTGACATTGAGCAGGAACTCAACAGCGCGGAACACACCGTCGGCATCGTGTCCAGGAATGTTGAGGTCACGCCCCAACATGGCACCGATGCCCAGGAAAACGGCGTCATACGTCTCGCGAAGTTCGTCAAGTGTGATGTCCTCACCAAGCCTGACACCAAGATGGACATCAAGCCCAAGATCGAGGATCTCCTGGATCTCCTGATCGATGAGGTCCCTTGGCAGGCGATACTCGGGTATACCGAGCACCATCATGCCTCCCAGGATCTCGGTCGCCTCGTACAGCGAGACGCTGTATCCCTGCAGCATCAGATCATGGGCGCATGACAGGCTTGCGGGACCCCCTCCGACAACGGCGACACTCTTGCCCTTGTCCGGGACGGCCCTGGGCTCAAGAGCGCCCCACATGTTCTTCTTCGATTCCACGCCGAACTTCTCGGTAACAAAGCGCTTGAGTGCGCGAATCGCGATGGGTTCGTCGATCTTTCCGCGACGACATGCGTCTTCACACGGAGCAGCACATACACGTCCACATACGGAGGCGAAAGGATTGGGAAGGCGGGCAGTCAGATAAGCGAACTCATCATCACCATCGGCGATGGCAGCAACGTACGCCCCGGCATTCGTGTGAACGGGGCACGCCGCAAGGCAGGGAATGTTGAAATCGTAGAACCCCAACTCGGACGAGGTCATGTCAGATCAGCTCGCGATCCTGGGCCCACATGAGCGCCAGTACACCAAGACCGAAGAATCCGCCCCACACCACAATCGTGATGCCGTCCGCCACGCCGCGCGAAGCTGTTGCCAGCAGTGATGAGCGCAACAGCATCGAGGGCAGCCATGCCGTGAAGATCACGAAGTACAGGAAGATCACAACGGCACTTACTGCTGCCCGAAACCACGAAATCCGATTGCAATCCATCGAATCTGACCTCCTCGTCGAATGATTCACTCTGTATCCCTCAGTAGCATACTATTGGACTACGAGACTAAGGTAGCATGGTGTCAGCAGCAATCCGAATGGGTACCACCGTGAACGATTTGACGAAACCTCGGAGCAACGAGATGCGGAGCTTGAGACGAATGATCCCCGTCGCAATCGCCATTGGATTCACGGCGATCCTGGTGACCATGGCCTCTCCAGCCTTCGCCCAGAGCACTGATGAGGGCCTCGAGATCTACGAGCAGAGTTGCGCACGGTGCCACCAGAGCGATGGCCTGGGTACTCCCGGTGTTTACCCGCCACTTGCGGGTAACCCGGCAGCTGGCGACTTCGACCACGTCGTCATCGTCGTCACCGACGGTCTTGAAGGTGTCGAGATCATGGGCGTCTCCTACGATGCTGCCATGCCCTCGTTCTCCAACAGGTTGTCGGCCGAGGAGATCGACCTGGTTGCCGAGTACGTCGTTGAGCTTTCAGGCGGGGGTGGAGGGTCAACATCACCCACAACCACGCTTCCGCAAGCGGCTGGCTCTGGCTCAGCTGGAGAGAGCCTCTTCACCGGTGCCACCCGCCTGTCCGCCGGTGGCACCGCCTGTATCGCGTGCCACGCCGCTGGTGAGTACGACCAACTGGGTGGACCCGGAATGGCGATCGATCTCAACGGCATCGTTCAGAGCTTCGGGCAGGCAGGCTTCGTTGCGGCGATCACAGACCCGTTGGTCCCGCCCATGATCGCCGTGTTCGGGGACCACCCCATCACCGATGCTGAGGCGAACAACCTCGCAGCGTACCTCGAAACCACGTCCGCAGATGGTTCGGGCGACATTTCCGTCGACCTCCTCGTGATGGTCGGCCTCGTTGGGTTCGTCATCCTGATGCTCATCACCTCGGGATTCCTGAGAGGCCCACAAGATTCGTACCAAAGCAAGCTCAAAGAGAAGTTGAGGAACAGCCGATGACAAAGAAGTGGAGCTCGGAAACCGTCGATCCGGCTGAACGCAAGTGGGAAGAGTTCTACCGGAACCGCTTCCAACACGACAAGCGTGTTCGCACTACCCATGGCGTCAACTGCACGGGAAGCTGCTCATGGGAGGTATTCGTCAAGGACGGGATCGTCACATGGGAGCTCCAGGCGACCGACTATCCCGAACTCGAAGAAGGGTTGCCACCCTATGAACCCCGCGGATGTCAGCGCGGCATCTCGTACTCCTGGTACCTCTACAGCCCGATACGTGTGAAGTATCCCTACGGCCGCGGCGCCCTCATCGACCGTTGGCGCGAGGCCAGGCGTTCGTACCCCGGTGACCCTGTTGCCGCGTGGCGATCGATCACAGAAGACCCTGATGCACGCAAGGCCTATCAGACCGCCCGCGGAAAGGGTGGGTTCCGCCGGATATCGTGGGACGAAGCACTCGAGATCATCTCGGCGTCCATCGTGTCAACCATCGACAAGTACGGACCAGATCGCGTCGCAGGCTTCTCCCCCATTCCTGCAATGTCCCAGATCAGCTATGCGGCTGGCAGCCGCTTCCTGTCGCTGCTCGGCGGGACGGTCATGAGTTTCTACGACTGGTACTGCGACCTCCCTCCTGCATCTCCGGAGATATGGGGAGAGCAGACAGACGTCCACGAATCAGCCGACTGGTACAACTCACGTTTCGTTGCGGTTGTGGGCGCAAACCTCAACATGACGCGTACACCAGACACTCACTTCATCGCAGAGGTGCGCCATGCGGGGGCCAAGCTCGCTGTGTTCAGCCCCGACTTCTCGATGGTTGCAAAGTACGCGGACTGGTGGATCCCCACCCATCCCGGCCAGGACACAGCTTTCTGGCTTGCCGTGAACCATGTACTCCTGACCGAGTTCTACGCAGAAAAGGACACGCCCTACTTCAGCGGGTATGTCAAGCAGTACACGGATCTCCCCTTCCTCGTTGAGATCGATGGCGACCAGCCAGGTCGCCTGCTACGTGCCAACGAACTCGACACGTATGCAGATGTTGAGAACGGTGACTGGAAGATGCTCATGTGGGACACCGTCTCGGATGCCCCGCGTATGCCCAACGGCACGATCGGATACCGGTGGGCTGAAGAAGACAAGGGCAAGTGGAATCTGGAGCTCAAGGACACTGTCGTTGGATGCGACATCGATCCGGAGCTCACCTTCATTGACAGCCACGCCGAGGTGCGCGACATCGCCCTCGACGAGTTCACGACCAATAGCTACGTGTACCGCGGCGTTCCTGTGCGTTATCTCGAAACCGAACGCGGCCAGGTTGCAGTGGCCACCGTCTTCGACCTCATGATGGCGCGCTTTGGTGTGAAACGTCCTGGGTTATCTGGTTCCTACCCGGATTCGTACGACGATGAGGATGCCCCCTACACGCCAGCATGGCAGGAGAAGTTCACGGGCATTCACCGTGACACCCTGTTGCGATATGCACGCGAGTGGGGTGCCAACGCCGAAGCGACCAACGGCAAGAACATGGTCATCATCGGTGCCGGAGCGAACCACTGGTACCACAACAACCTGCTGTACCGCTCAGCGATCGTCGCACTCATGTTGACCGGCTCCGTTGGTGTCAATGGTGGCGGCCTCGCCCACTATGTGGGCCAGGAGAAGCTGGTCATGCATGCATCGTGGGGAGCCCTGGCCTTCGGTGGAGACTGGGGCGTTGCTCCCAGACACCAGAACACACCATCGTGGCACTACGTCCACTCGGACCAGTGGCGCTACGAAAAGGGATATTCCAGTTACGACACGCTTCCACCGTCCAGCGAGAAACGTGACCACACCATCGACCAGCAGGCGCGCGCGGTCCGCCGTGGTGCACTCCCCTTCTACCCCCAGTTCAAGCAGAACCCGATCGATGTTGTACGCCGTCTGCGAGCCAATGGTGCAGCAACCGACGCCGAGGTCGTCGCTGGAGTCGTGGAGGGTCTCAAAGCGAAAACGATCGATTTCGCGATCGACGATCCCGACGCCCCCGAGTCGTGGCCACGCGTATGGCTGATCTGGCGTGGCAATGCCATCGGCACGTCAGCGAAGGGTCATGAGTTCTTCATGAGGCACTATCTGGGGACAACATCCACGGCGATCGCAAAGGAACCTGACGATCTGGGTATCAGCGAGATCCTCGTGCGCCCCGAAGCCCCCAAGGGCAAGATGGACCTCGTTGTGGATCTCAACTTCCGCATGGACACCACTGCACTGTATTCAGACATCGTGCTGCCTGCGGCCACGTGGTACGAGAAGGACGACCTCAACACCACGGACATGCACTCGTTCATCAATCCAATGCAGGCTGCTGTTGCTCCTTCGTGGGAGTCGCGGTCCGATTGGAATATCTTCGGATCGATAGCCAAGAGCGTGTCGGCGCTTGCCCCTCAGTACTTCGATGGCCCTGTCGAGGACATCGTCATGCTCCCACTCCAGCACGACACCGTTGATGAGATCTCCCAGCCGGTTCCCGAGGATTGGTGGACCGGCGAGGTCGAAGCGATACCTGGCAAGACGATGCCGAAGTTCAAGGTGGTCGAGAGGGACTTCTCGAAGATCGCCGAGAAGTGGGGATCGCTCGGTCCTGCAGTCCGGAAGAACGGTGTTGCAGCCCACGGTCTGCGTATGCCTGTGGAGGAGTTCTACGACGAACTCGCACGCAAGCGGCCCACCTTCGTTGAAGTTGACGGCGAAGAGCTCATGCTGCCGTCACTCGAGCGCGACCGCGATGTCTGCGAGATGATCCTCGCTCTCGACCCCGCATCGAACGGGGAACTCGCCTACCGCGCGTTCGAAGCTGAGGAGAAGAAGACCGGTCTCGAACTCACGCACCTTGCAGAGGGAATGCGCGACGTTCGGTACAACTTCGCAGCGATCGTCGCGCAGCCTCAACGTATCCTGACCACACCAACCTGGTCAGGAAAGGTGAACAAGGGCCGTGCGTACGCCCCGTTCACGCTCAATGTGGAGAACCTCGTTCCATGGCGAACGCTCACCGGCCGTCAGCATTTCTATCTCGATCATGCGCTGTATCTGGAATGGGGAGAGCACCTGCCCGTCTACAAGCCAAGGCCGGATCACACGATGCTCTCTGAGACGGAGCAGACGATGATCGAAGGCCAGGTCGGAAAGGTGTTCAACTACCTCACACCACACGGCAAGTGGTCGATCCACTCGACGTACTCGGACACGAATCGGATGATGACGCTCTCGAGGGGTGGATATCCGGTGTGGCTCAACACCAAGGATGCTGCTGATCTCGGGATCGCAGACAACGATTGGGTCGAGGTGTACAACGACAACGGAGTGTTCGTCCAACGATGCACGGTCTCTGCCCGGATCCCGAGCGGCACGATCTTCCTGTATCACGCGACCGAGCGGACGATGGGCATACCAATATCACCTCGGCGTAAGCACAGGGCGGGTATGAACAACTCGTTGACACGGACCCGTCTGAAGCCGGTTCTCATGGCCGGTGGTTACGCACAGTTCAGCTATGCGTTCAACTACTGGGGGCCCACAGGCGTCAACAGGGATACGTTCGTATACATCCGACGCATCGACAAGCCTGAGTACTAATGGAGTACAACGACACACCCAGAGGCGTAGCAGACATCCCCAACAGCCACCTGGTGGACGGAGGAACGAAATGAGAGTCCGCGCACAGATGAGCATGATGTTCCACCTGGACAAATGTATCGGGTGCCACACCTGCAGCGTTGCCTGCAAGAACCTCTGGACGGACCGCGACGGTGCGGAGTACATGTGGTGGAACAATGTCGAAACCCGCCCGGGTACGGGATATCCCACCGGGTGGGAGGACCAGGATCACTACAAGGGCGGATGGAAGTTCATCGAAGAGGGCAAGATCACCTTGCGCCTCCAGAACAAGCCTGAAGCGCTCGCGAACCTGTTCTTCAACCCGGTTCTTCCCCAACTTGAGGACTACTACGACCCGTACACGCACAAGTACTCGAACCTCTTCGATGCTCCTGCAAGCGACGAGCAACCGACCGCTATCCCGATCAGCCTGATCACGGGTGAACCGATTGGGATCAGTAGCAGCCCTAACTGGGACGACGACCTTGGCGGGTCCGAGCTGTATGCCCGCAACGATCTGAGCCTCGACGGACTCGATCCAGGTGTACGCGAGCAGATGGAGGAGATCGAAAGGGTCGTCTTCAACTACCTGCCACGAATCTGCAACCACTGTCTCAACCCGGCCTGTGTCGGTGCATGTCCCTCGAAGGCGATCTACAAGCGTGCAGAGGACGGCATCGTTCTCGTCAACGAGGACAAGTGCAGAGCATGGCGCATGTGTGTCTCAGCGTGCCCATACAAGAAGGTGTACTACAACTGGTCAACAGGCAAGTCCGAGAAGTGCATCCTGTGCTTCCCGCGTATGGAAGTCGGTGAGTCCCCGGCGTGTGCACACAGTTGCGTTGGCAGGATCAGGTATATGGGCGTCCTCCTTTACGACGCCGACGTAATCGAATCTGCTGCGTCGGTGCCAGACGACCAACTCCTCGCTGCACAACTCGACGCGATCCTCGATCCGAGCGACCCCGCGGTCATCGCCGCAGCTCGTGATGCAGGCATCGGGGAGGACTGGCTCGATGTTGCCCGCCGCTCTCCGGTGTACCAGTTCGTGAAGGTCTGGGGCATCGCTCTGCCGTTGCATCCAGAATTCAGGACGATGGCGATGATGTTCTACGTCCCGCCACTGTCACCCGTGGTCTCGACCATCGAGAATAAGGTCGTGAAACTCGACATCTCGAACAAACTCGAGGACTTCGAACTCTTCGACCATCTGGACAAGGCACGGCTCCCCGTCCAGTACCTGGCCAATCTGTTCTCTGTTGGGAACGAAGCGGTCATACGCCAGATCCTGCGCAAGATGTACGCCGTTCGTATCTACAAGCGGCACCAGAGCCTCAACGGCGGGGTCGTGGACGACGCGACACGCAAGCTGCTTGCATCGGCTGACCTCAATGAGAACGAGGCCGAGGCCATCTACAAGCTGACCACGGTTCCGACCATCGATGAACGCTTCGTGCTCCCGCCGTACCACAGAGAGGTGACGATCGAGCAACTCAATGACCCCCTTGCCTACAAGGGTGCGGTCGGCATGGGATATATCGAGGAGCCACGACGAGGATGGTGAGTATCGCAACTCTCGACGCGCCAACGCTCGTAGCCCTCGCGCTGCGTTACCCGACTCCCGACGGATTGGTGACCCTGGCCACCGGGGTGGAAGCCCTCCCAAGAGGAGGTGCCGAACGTGAGATGCGGCGCTTCCTCAAGAGCATCGATCGTATGACATACGAGGACCTCGAAGTGCTCTATACCTCGACCTTCGACCTGTCCCCAGTCGTCGCTCCCTATGTGGGCCATCTTGTATGGGCCGACAGCTACGAGCGAGGTGGTTTCATGGCGAAACTCCAGGGAGCAATGCACTCCGTTGGTGTCCACCCCAATGGTGAGCTACCTGACCACCTCGACCCGATCCTTCGCTATCTGGCCGCAACCGATGAGCCGATCGACGAACTCAAGCCTGTGCTCGTTCCGGCGATAACCAAGATGGAGAAGACACTCAAGAAAGCGGATTCGAAGAACCCGTATCTGCATGTACTCACGGCGGCGCGTATCGTCGCTGAAGAAAGAATGAGGTGAGCCGATGTCCGAGACTCTCTCCGTGATGCTCTTCGTCGTACTCCCGTACGCCGCGCTCGCTCTTGCGATCATCGTGAGCGTGCTTCGCTGGCGCGAAGCACCGTTTAGCATCTCGAGCCTCTCGACACAGCTGCTCGAGAGCCGCAAACTGTTCTGGGGCTCCATCCCGTTCCACTGGGGCATCATCTTCATCCTGACGGGACACATCTTCGTGCTGTTCCTCCCGTCCACCGTCGATTGGTGGAACGGTGTTCCACTACGCCTCTACGCCCTTGAAATCACCGGCGTCGCCCTGGCACTGTGGGCTCTCTTTGGAATGGTCGTGCTCACGTACCGTCGTCTCAGCAATTCGAAGGTCAGGCGCGTTACAACACCAATGGACTACGTTGTTCTGACGATCTTGTTCGTGCAGATCATCTCCGGACTTTGGGTTGCGATCGGACTGCGCTTCGGTGCTGCATGGGCTACAGGCGTTGTTGTCCCCTACATCTGGTCACTCGTCGTACTCCAGCCCAAGCCCGAACTCATCTCGCCGTTCCCGTTGGTGCTCCAGATCCACGTGGTGGCTTTCTGGGTCTTCCTCGCGGTATTCCCGTTCACACGACTCGTCCACATCCTGACCTACCCAGTCATGTACGTGACCAAGCCATGGCAGAAGGTCGTGGCGAACGTCCCGAACACCAAAGTTCGCTGAGAAGCCAACCCCACCGCTTCTTGCGTCACCTGGGCCAATATCCTGGCGACTGTGACGCCGGAATGTGTTGGCTGTATGCTGATCGCTGGGGCTGATCGGGGAGGACAACATGAAGGCGATCGTACAGGACGGGTATGGGGCACCCTCGGACGTCCTCGAACTCAGGGACGTCGATATGCCCACGGTGGACGATGATCGGGTGCTCGTTGCGGTCAAGGCTGCCTCCATCAACCCGCTGGACTGGCACCTCATACGAGGCACGCCCTACCTCGTGCGCATGCAGGCCGGGTTGCGCAATCCCAAACGCACAACGCCCGGAGCTGACGTTGCAGGGGTCGTGGAGGCCGTTGGCGACAGCGTGACACGCTTCCAACCCGGCGACGAGGTTTTCGGCGAGGGGTACGGCACATGTTGTGAATATGTATCGATATCTGAGAAAGGGCTATCGCTCAAACCGCAGAACGTGACGTTTGAACAGGCGGCAGCCGTGCCGATCGCGGCCCAGACCGCACTGCAGGGCCTTCGTGATAAGGGCCAGGTCCAGCCTGGACAGCACGTCCTGGTGAACGGTGCGTCAGGCGGTGTCGGCACCTTTGCCTGCCAGATCGCTAGGTCGTTGGGCGCACAGGTGACAGGTGTGTGTAGCACCAGGAACGTTGACCTGGTCCGATCGATCGGTGCAGACAACGTCATCGACTACACATCACAGAACTACACGGCTGGCACGGACCGCTACGACGTGATACTCGACACGGTCGGGAGCGAGTCGCTTGCGGCGAACAAACGCGCACTAACCCCCAACGGAAGATACGTCTCAGTGGGAGCCGAGATGGGTAACTGGGTAGGTCCTCTGACCCACATCTCGAGGGTTCTCACCGCCTCGGTGGGCGGTGACCAGAAGTTTGCCCCGATGCTCGCAACACTGAGCAGCGAGGATCTCGGGACGCTGCGGGACATGATCGAGACAGGAGATGTGACACCGGTCATCGACCGGACATATCCATTGAGCGCGGTCCCCGAAGCGATCCAATACGTGGAGCGCGGACACACCAGAGGCAAAGTGGTGATCCAGATATCGTAGTTTTCCGTTTTCCGTTTTCCGTTCTCCGTTTTCCGCACTGCGTGAGGGAGAGAGATCCCTTCTGACTCCTCCCTCGGCTCTTTGGACGGGGGAGGAGCCGAGCTTGCGAGGCGGAGGGGGAAAGGAAGCTAACTGTGAGCTGAGTCCACCCTCGACCTCGTGCCGAACCATCGCTAATCGCGCGACCACTTATCCTGACCCCTGTCGGGCGGCGGCGTGGGAAATTCGTATTCCGGGGACCTACTCATGCTGGTCCCCGGAATACGTTGACGGACGACCCCCCGTCTGTCGCTTGAATAGTGCCAGAGCCGACTTTGCGCGGACGTTCCGAAAGGCGCGGATGCCCTCCCATGGCTCTACTGCGTTGCCAGGATTGTTCAATGAGGCACAACAGCTGACACCTCCTGGCCATCAGCAAGAACGCGGGGAAGCAACATAGCGTCTAGGAGCGTGGGTCGGTATCGGTGTCGTGTGTCGGGATTCTTGCTGGTTGGCTGCTTTGGGATCTGATCCGGGCGATGATCA
>JAMBLL010000086.1 GCA_023336765.1 Actinomycetes bacterium
CTAGCGCTCGCTAAGGCATCCCCCTTTCAAGGGGGATAAGCGACGAGTCCTACGAGGAGCTAGGGGGATCCGCTCTGTGGCACTAGGCCTGCTGGCTTCGCGTTATCCCCCTGCATCGTCGCTAACGCTCCTCTGCCGTCCCCCTTGAAAGGGGGACCGACCTATTGCGAGACGGCATCGAAGTGGCGCGGCATCTGATCGCTCACTTCTTGCGGTCCCCCTTGCGTCAGGGACACGCGAGTCTTCGAGCGAGGGGGACGACGCGACACCCACCGCACACTTTCCCCAGTGACTGCAAGGCTTCCGAAGAGTTCTTTTTGCTTCGCGTTATCCCCCTGCATCGTCGCTAACGCTCCTCTGCCGTCCCCCTTGAAAGGGGGACCGACCTTTTGCGAGTCTGCATCGAAATGGAGCAGCCTCTGATCGTTGGAAACCACGGCGCATGCAGGCTTGACATCCGACACAGACCCACACGTCGTGAATCGAGGTTCAAAGGGGGACGGAGCGAGCGAATGAGTAGCAGCTGTTTTTGGTTTTCCGTCCTCCGCATGAGGCCGAGATGCTGGCTTTGATGCTGGGACTGCGAACCGTGACCCGTGTAGCCCGCACCGCTTATCCGCGCGACCCCTGAGGTATCTGCTGCGTTTTCGCGGGTCTTAGCACGCTCCACCGTCGATATCACAAACCAGGCCAGCAGCATCGTCCGGGTAGTTCTTCTCGATGAGTCCATTGATCCGGCTGGCAACGGTCTCGAACGGCGCGTAGCCGTAGCTGATGGGCAACGTGGAGGCTCCATCTCTGAGCAGCAGTGTGGGGAACCCTGTGACACCGAGCCACTGCGCCTCCAGGAAGTCCTGCTCCGCGGCAGCCTTCATCTCTGGAGACCGGATCTGGGTGACGAACTCGTCGGGGTCGACAGGGAAACCCAGAACCAGGTCCCGGTAGGCCTCGGCCTCCGTTACATCGATACGTCGCGAATAGAACGCCCGCTGCACGGCATCGAGGAAGCGCCGGGTCTCGTGCGGGGCAACTTCGCGCATCGTCACGACCGCCGTATCTGCCATGAGCGTGTCGTACATCCAGTCATCACGGTCGAGCCCTGCGTGGTCGAAAGGCTGGCCACTTGCTGCTTCAACCTGACTCCAGTGATGCAATATGTAGTCACGTACACGGTCGATCGGTTCGGCGCGGTCTCCGGGGCGCAGACCGCCGACGACGATCCGCAAGGGGATATCGAAGGATGTCTCGACCTTCTCGATGACGGGTGCGAATCCCCAGCACCACGAACACATCGGGTCGGCAACGTAGACCAGTTCGAGTTCGGCGTTCATGGCTGATGTCAACGCGCGTTCGCGACCTGGTATTCCGTATAGCCGGTGCCCTCGAGTTCGTCCGCGATCTCAGCACCGCCGGATCGCACGATCCTACCATTGACCATCACATGGACAGCATCAACTGACATGTAGCGGAGTATCCGACTGTAGTGCGTGATGATGACAACACCCAGATCCGGACTCCGAAGAGCCTCGACCATCGCAGCGACCTCGCGCACGGCATCGATGTCGAGACCAGAGTCGATCTCATCGAGAATCGCAACCTTGGGGTTCGCGACCCCCAGCAGATACATCTCGGAACGCTTCTTCTCGCCACCGGACAACCCGAGGTTGACCGAGCGGCCTCGGAAGCGATCCATGTCGAGTCTGGCGCTCGCCGCCTCGATACGAGCCTCGTATCCGGAGTCTTCAGGATTGCTCAAGGCCATCTCTACGGTGAGATCGTCGAGCGATATGCCTGCGATCTCGGTCGGGTACTGGAACGCCTCGAACAATCCGGCTCTGGCCCTCTCATCAACGGTCATCGACATGATGTCGACACCGGCAATGGACGCCTCACCGGAGGCCTCGTAGGTTGGGCTGCCCATCAGGACGTGGCTGAGCGTTGACTTCCCCGAGCCATTTGGCCCCATGATCGCGTGAACCTCACCGAACGGAACCGCAAGATCGACACCGCGAAGGATCTCAAGATCGGCGATTCTGGCCGTCAGGCCTCGAACCTCGAGTGCGTAGGTCATCAGGAGTCCTCACTGTCTGGGATGGATACGAATACAGTGCCATCTCGCACGTCGGTGCGATACGTGGCAACAGGTTGGGTTGCGGGGAGCGTCAGGGCTTTCCCTGTGGTGATGTCGAAAGCCGCACCATGGAGCGGACACTCCACCTCGCCGTCGAAAACCTCGCCCTCACACAGGGACGCTTCGGCGTGAGAGCACCTGTTTGCAATGGCGAACACATCGTGACCTGAGCGGAACACAGCAACGGCGACGCCAGCGGCGTCAACACACGTACCGACATCCTCGCGGAGATCGACAAGAGAGCCGACAAGAACCTCGGTCATACGCGACCTTCAAGTTGGGCTGTCACGTACTTGCTATTGATCTTGCGCCTGGCCCACTCTGCAACGTGGTCGTCAGGAATCTGTTCAACGACCTCTTCGAAGAACCCGTGGACCTGGAGCCTGTCAGCACTCTTGGGTGTAAGTCCACGTGACATCAGGTAGTACCTCTGATCCTGGTCAAGTGGCCCGACGCTCGAACCATGACCGCACTTGACATCGTTGTTCAAGATCTCGAGGTTGGGCACGGACTGAGCGGATGCACCGTCGGAGAGGATGAGGTTGCGGTTTGTCTGGAACGACTCCGTGCGTTGCCCCGTCTCCTCGATACGGATCATCCCTGTGAACACGGACAGCGCACGATCGGCAACCGCCCCCTTGAGGAACATGTCGGCTCGCGTATTGGTGCCGATGTGGTTCATGAAATAGCGGTAGTCGAGTACCTGGTCCTCTTCACCGAAGTACGCGCCATAGATCTTTGCGTGAGAACCATCACCGATGAAGTCGACATCGAGATGGAGCCTTCCGAGCTTCGCACCAAGGCCCACCTCCGAGAATGCCAAAATCGCATCGCGTTGCAGACGCACGGCACACCGCCCGAAGGCCCGTGTTGCGTAGTTCCAGTCCTGGATGAGGCTGAGGGTGAGCCTGGCATTGTCACCGACGGATGCGGTCACCGTCGGCACGACGGTTGAACCGGCATCAGATGCACTACCGAAACGGATGACGACCGTTGCATCGCCGCCACGGGGCACATCGACATGCACACCTGGGAACGTTGACCCCTCGCCAGTTGCGACCACATCAACGAAGACCGGCTTGTCGACAAGCTCGCCCCCGATGTACGCGGAGCCTGGCGAGTAGGCAGTGAACGCTGTTGTGAACAGGTCGTCGCCTGATACCGTTTCGACCTCTTCGGAATGCTCGGCTGTGGTCGATACACCGTCGGTGACCGTGAATCCGTCGACGATGCGCACGACATTGCCGTGCCAACTCTCAACGATCTCATCGGTTACGCCATGCCCTGGGGCTGATGGCGCCGTGTCGAGTGCGGGGTCGAAATCAAGGTCGAGGTATCGCCAGATCTCTTCTGATGGCGATGGCATCGACAATGTGGGCATCGCCTCGAGGGCTACAGCACGCCGGTTCGCCATCCAAGTGGCATCATCAGCGTGTTGCGGGTTTGTGTGGGGCACGTCTCAATCCTCCGTACGTTCCCCGCAACGATACCGCGACACCAGCCACAACGATCCAGTTTCCACTACGGCGGTGGGAGAAA
>JAMBLL010000087.1 GCA_023336765.1 Actinomycetes bacterium
ACCTGTTCGAGGATGGGCGCGACATTGTCGACCTTGTCCTTGTACTGGGCGTACTTGTCGAGGACAGCGTCCTTCGACGGTTCAAGCACCGCGTCGAGGCGTCTCAGGACGACCAGAGGCAGGATGACCTTCTGGTAATCCGACTGCGTGTAGTCCCCACGAAGCAATTCCGCGATCGACCACACGAACGCTCCATGATTGTTCACCGTCTCGGCCAAAAGGTCCTCCCACGATCGATACGCCCAGCGCTCGCAAGAGTAGCCACGGGGTGCGACGAGAATTGGAGGCGGGATCCAGAGTGCCGTTGGGCGACGTGTCGTAGGCGCATGGGATGCTGGTGAGATGAGTAGCCTGTCACACACGTCGAGAAGGAGGCGCAACGTCTCACAAGCACCCAGAGCCAAATTGACGATCAGCTTGGACGCTGAACGCGATGGCGCGATCCCACTCGCTGAGCTTGCGGGCATCGCGTCAAGCGTCCAGGAGACTGTCAACCAGATCGTACGGTCGCTCAATTCCCGCTCGGGCGCTGGTCGTTCGACTGATCTTCTCAAGAGCCTGTCCTTCCTTGAAGCCGTCGGTATCGAGAAGGGGAGCGCGATCCTTACGATTGAAGCGCCCCACGATATGGAGCAGTTTTCGATCGAATACGATGCAAATGACTCGGGCGTGCAAGCTGTTGAGCTCTTCGTGGAATCATTGGCGGCACTTGGTGAGGGTCATGCTCCGCCTGGCAAGATCGGTAAGCCTGCGACGAAGTCCCTCGGACACTTTGTCAGATCAGTCAGGAGCCACAAGAGGGTCCGAGTCGAATCTACCGTCGCTGGCACGGTGAAGACGAGCGAATTCGTGCCTGATCTTGTGGCCGCTCCGCCTCGGGTCCTAGTCGAGCCTCCAACGTCGGAGGACGCGGTGGAACTCGTGGGAACGTTGTACGGGGCAGATGTGCGGCGCCATCAATACAGGATTGAAGACGACCAGGGGCACACCCGCTACCTCTCTGTGCCAGCGGACGTTGATGATGTAACAATCGTGAGGACACTGCTTGGCGAACCCGTCCGTGTGCGCGCTGTTTCCGATCCAGTCGAAGCCGGTCCCGATCATTTTGTTGCGAAATCGATCGTCGGTGCGAAACCAAGGTATATGGACGAGTATTACTCGTGGGATCTCGAAACGGCCCTAGCAGGAGTTGAGCCGATCAAGAGCCTCGATGACCTTGCCATTCCCGGTCTCGATGGCGAAGAATTCGAGGCGTTCTGGGCGGCGGTGAACGAGTGAGCTCCAACCAAGATGCGGTGATAGTCGATACGAACGTGTTCTCGGCGAGCCTGCGTCAAGTCTCCAGTGAACTCACTGACCTGTACAGATCCGACGTGAGAGACGTGAGGCTCATTATCTCCTTTCAGACTGCCGCAGAAATCCGTTACGGCGCAGCTAAGGCAGGATGGGGTCAACCCAGAATTGAGGCCATGAATCGGAAGCTCGCTGTTGCCGTGACAGTACCCCCGTGGGATGAACTCGTGAAGGAATGGGCGAGACTCCGAGTTGAATGCCAGCGAACTGGCCACGCCTTCCATGCCAAGAGACATGCGGCTGACCTCTGGGTTGCTGCGACGGCGACGCTTCTGAGCCTTCCCCTCGTTACTCACGATGCGGGCTTCCGTGGCGTTCCTGGACTCGACGTCATCTGTCACGTCTGAACACGGGGCCCTTGTCAATCGAACGCCCGGAATTCCTTACAGGATTCCTAGTTCGCGGATGAGGACGAGCATGGCGGCTCCGTGTTCCTCTGCGCGGTCGACGGTGCCGTAGACGACCTGGGTGCGGGGGTCGTGGGCCGGGCCCGCCCGCGCCACCATCTCGCTGCGGGTTGATTCGAGAAAGGCCTCGCCCAGTTGCGTCACGGGGCCACACACGACGACGGTCTTGACGTCAAGGATGCCCGTTGCCATCGCGAGAACAGTCCCGAGTCCTTTGCCACCGTTGTCGACCATTTCGATAGCGTCACCGTCACCGGCTGCCAGTCGTCTCGCGGTCTCTCTGAATACCGTTCCGGAGTCGACGAAACTCGGATCGCCGATACCCAAATGCCTCGCGAATGCCACCGCTGACGTTACGTCTTCGATCGTTCCATGCCCACCGTTACCGAACGGTGACGCGAGAATCGAGATGTGCCCGATCTCACCTGCCGCAAACCCCTCACCAGCAAAGGGACGACCATCGACGATCACCCCCATTCCAACACCGGTGCCGATCTTGATGGCGAGCAGGTCGTTCGTTTGATGAGCGCCGAGGGAGTGCTCTGCGAGGGCTATCGCGTTGGCATCGTTCGCCACGTGAGTTGGGATCGAGAAGTGCTCCGTGAGCAGTTCCCCAACCTCAGCGCCGTGCCAATCGATCATCGTTGCCTCCCTAACCATCCCATCGGGAGTCACGGTGCCGGGAGTCGCGATGCCAATGCCAAGCACATGCTCAGGCGTCGAATCGATCAGCTCGCCGACGAACTCCCGTAGAGCATCGATCGCAGGTGCTCCTCGACGCCCGGCACTGTTCACGGTTGTCGACCGGATGATCCGGCGACGAAGCGTCAAGAGAGAACCAGTCCAGCGGCTCGCCCCAAGCCTGACAGTGATGAGATGGTGTGAGTCCTCAGCGATGGCCAAGAGGGTCGGCGGTTTCCCTCCGCCTGAGGGCGCGGTTCCCACTTCGAGGACGAGACCCTCATCGAGAAGGTCGCTGACGATCTCTGACACCGTGGCCCGAGTCAAGCCGGTCGTGCGGGAAACGTCGGCTCGTGACGTGGACGGATTGCCGTAGATGCACTGCAGCACGAAGCGGCGATTCTGGATCTTCGAATCCGTGCGCGTCGCTTTCTTGTCAACCCGAAGGCCACCGCGTGCTTCAGAGTGCTCGTACAGAGACATATGTTCAGTCAACTTACGAACTATGATGGGAGTTTGTCAAATCTGACCAAAACCGTGATACAACTTGACTCACGCCAGAAGCGGATGTATGTTTAGTCACTGAGCAAAGTAGATAGAAGAGACGGCGGATTCGTCATGGTCCGCCGAACGGTGAACAATACGCTCACAGGAGACCCAGCACAGCTGGTTGGAAAGGAACGCAATGACTCGAAAGATCAAATGGATGGCCGGATTCATCGCACTGTTGCTTGTAGCAGCAGCGTGTAGCAGCGATTCGACCGACACCACCGTAGCCGCCGAAGGGGGCACGGAAACCACAGTTGCCGCAGACACAGGCGGCGCCACTGCTTCGGGCGAGCTCGTCATCGAGAGCTGGCGCAACGACGACCTTGCTATTTGGGAGGATGTCATCATCCCGGCGTTCAACGCTGAGTTCCCTGACATCAAGGTGACCTTTGCACCTACGGCCCCTGCCGAGTACAACGCATCGCTCCAGGCCAAGCTCGACGGTGGGACTGCAGGCGACCTGATCACATGTCGCCCGTTCGACGCATCGTTGGATCTCTTTGACGCTGGAAACCTCGCTGACATCACCAACCTCGCAGGTATGGAGAACTTCAGTAGCGTTGCCCAGTCGGCATGGATTACGGATGATGGTTCGGCGAAGTTCTGTGTTCCGATGGCTTCCGTGATTCACGGCTTCATCTACAACGCAGATGCGTTCGCCGAAGTTGGCGTTGAGGTCCCGACCACTGAGGATGAGTTCTTCGCAGTGCTCGATGCCATCAAGGCTGACGGAACCTACGATGCATTGGCCATGGGTTCAGTCGACCAGTGGGAATCCGCAACCATGGGATTCCAGAACATCGGGCCGAACTACTGGGCTGGTGAAACGGGCCGTATCGGCCTGATTGAGGGTACGGAGAAGTTCACCGACCAGCAGTACGTGGATACGTTCGCAACGCTCGCCAAGTGGAGTGACTACATGCCCGACGGGTATGAAGCAGTTGCATATCCAGACTCACAGGCTCTGTTCACCCTTGGTGGTGCGGCGATCTATCCCGCCGGATCCTGGGAGATCGGACTGTTCAACGAGCAGGCCGAGTTCGCAATGGGTGCATTCCTGCCGCCAGTCAAGACGGCCGGGGACACGTGCTACATCTCCGACCACACGGACATCGCTCTTGGGATGAACCCGGCCACGGAGAATTCGGCGGCAGCCGAGACATTCCTGACCTGGGTTGCTTCGGCAGACTTCGCGTCTCTGTACGCGAACTCCCTGCCTGGCTTCTTCAGCCTCTCGAACCACGAGGTGACGATGGAAGACCCGCTTGCACAGGAATTCCTGTCCTGGCGCGGTCAGTGCGAATCCACGATCCGCAACTCCTATCAGATCCTGTCCCGCGGTGAGCCAAACCTCGAGAACGAACTCTGGGCCGCCAGCGCCAGCGTCCTCAACGGAACGCTGACTCCTGAGGCAGCCACAGTTGTCCTCCAAGAGGGCCTCGAGCAGTGGTACCCACCACAGCAGAATGGCTGATCGATAGGTGACAGCCACGTCCACGAACACTGACGTAGTCAGGGGAACCTCCGCCAGGCGGCGGAGGTTCCCCCGTCACGTCATTGTGTTCCTTGGCCCCGCCCTGATCGTGTACACCGTCTTTATGGTGTACCCGCTCCTTGACTCACTACGCCTCAGCTTCTTCTCTGATGAGGGGACGTTCGTTGGATTGTCGAACTTCGCTGAACTCCTCCCTGGAGGCAGCCTCTCGTCCTCGTTCTGGAACGCCCTCGGAAACAATCTCGTGTTCTTCGGATTCCATCTCCTCATCCAGAACCCGGTTGGCCTCTTCCTCGCGGTCCTCCTCACGCAACAGCTTCTCAAGAGGGGTCGCGGCACCTACCGCACGCTCATCTTCGCCCCCACCGTCCTGTCCGTCGTCATCGTCGGGTTCATCTGGCAGTTGATCCTGTCGCCTCTTTGGGGAGTGGTGTCGACACCACTGCTCGGTCTCACATCAACAGCGTTGCCCACCCTCTCGATGATGTCGGTGTGGCAGTTCGTGGGTATCCCGATGATGTTCTTCTATGCGGTCCTTGTCGGCATACCCGATGACCTCATCGAGGCAGCCCGTGTCGATGGAGCCAACGGCTGGCAGATCTTCTGGAGGATCATCTTCCCCCTCCTTCTCCCGATGCTCGGCATCATCTCGATCATCACCTACATCGCGAACCTGAACGCGTTCGACCTCATCTACAGCGTCCAGGGAGCACTCGCCGGCCCCGAGTTCTCAACCGACATCATGGGAACGCTCTTCTATCGATCGTTCTTCGGATTCCAGTTGCAGTCCGGTTCCACTGCGACCGGTGCGACTGTTGCAACAGCGATGTTCCTCGTCATCCTCGCCGGCGTACTCATCTACCTCTTTGCATGGGTCCGACGTGTGGAGACGTACGAACTATGACGGTGCAAACGGCAGCCACGGGCACCGGTCGAGGGCGACGCCGCGTCGCGAAGTCGAGCATCTACGTCCTTCTCACCCTCTACACGATGCTCGCGCTCGGCCCGATCGCACTGATCGTGATGAATTCTTTCAAGACACGCAAGGCGATCTTCGACTCACCATTTTCGATTCCGAACGCTGAGTCGTTCAGCCTCAAGGGCTACGAAACGGTTTGGGAACGGGCCAACTTCCCGAGGTATTTCTTCAACAGCATCACCGTCACTGTTGTCACCGTTGCACTGGTGCTCCTCCTTGGCGCTGCGGCGGCGTACGCCCTTGCGGAGTACAGGTTCATGGGGAACACGTTCCTCACCCTGTTCCTCGCTGTCGGCGTGATGATCCCGATCAGGCTCGGCACCGTGTCGATCCTCAAGCTGATGGTGTCCCTTAGCCTCGTCAACACCCTGTTCGCGTTGATCCTTGTATACGTGGCGATGGGGATACCTCTCGCTGTGTTCATTCTCGCGCAATTTTTCAGGCAGGTGCCAGGGGAACTCAAGGATGCCGCACGCATCGATGGTGCGAGCGAATACAGGGTGTTCTCGCTC
Organism: Actinomycetes bacterium; assembly: GCA_023336765.1. Taxonomy (GTDB): domain Bacteria; phylum Actinomycetota; class Acidimicrobiia; order Spongiisociales; family UBA5794; genus JAMBLL01. The sequence continues at coordinate 5,977 of JAMBLL010000087.1, forward strand.
GCCCTGCCCCTCGTCAAACCCGGGCTTGCTGCCGTAGCCGTCTTCACGATGCTTCCCGTCTGGAACGACCTGTGGTTCCCGCTGATCCTCGCCCCCGGGGAGTCGACCAAGACGGTCACCCTTGGTGTGCAACTCTTCCTCGGTCAGTTCGTGTCCGACTGGCAGGCGGTCCTTGCCGCGCTGACCTTGGCCGCGATCCCGATCCTCATCCTCTATGTCATCTTTTCGAAGCAGATGCTGAGCGGCATCACCCAGGGTGGGGTGAAGTGAGCCTCCGGGTTGGGTTGGTTGGTGCAGGGAACATGGCAGGCGTCCATGCCGATGCCTGGGCCACGACGCCTGACCGTATCGTTGCCGTGTTCGATCCCGATCGTGAAAGGGCTTCGAAACTTGCTGCCGAGTCTGGTGCCGTCGTCGCTGATGATTTTGAGAGCCTCGCCGGGATGGTCGATGTCGTTGATATCTGTGCTCCCACCCATACCCACGCAAGCTACATCGCCGCGGCCGCCGATGCTCGAGTTGATATCGTGTGTGAGAAGCCCCTCGCACGCACCGCGGCCGAGGCTCGCGATGCAGTCGCTGTGTGTGAGGCAGCGGGTGTTCGGCTGCTTGTCGGCCACGTCGTGCGTTTCTTCCCCGAATACGCTGCGGCACGCGACGCTGTCGTGGCTGGTGACATCGGCTCCGTTGGTGTGGTCCGTCTCGACCGTTCGACCTATCTGCCAGCAGGTGCTTCGTCGTGGTTCAGTGACCGGTCCAAGTCCGGCGGTGTTGTGCTCGACCTGATGATCCATGATGTGGACTATGCGCGCTGGGTTGCGGGCGACGTAGAGCGGGTCTATGCCAGGAGCGCTGGTGGTGGGGACCATGTGCTTGCGACGCTCAGCCACACCAACGGTGCCATCAGCCACATCCAGGCATCGTGGGCATACCCGATGGGTTCGTTCCGTGCAGCTTTCGAGATAGCGGGCTCCGATGGCCTCATCCAGCGTCATGTTGCCGTACCGTTTGAAGCGAGTGTCGAGGCAAGTGACGACGTGTCGGACGTTCCCCAGCCCCCTTCGTCATCGACAGAGTCGCCGTACATCACGGAGATCCGGCACTTCTCATCGGTACTCCACGGGTCAGGTGAGCCACGGGTCACGGCTGACGACGGTGCCAGGGCCGTTGCCATCTGTGACGGTATTGCAGAGTCGCTTATGACGAACCGGGCAGTGGAGGTTGGACCATGACCAGAGTCGGAATCGTCGGCCTCGCCCATGTCCACGCCGCCGCTTACGCCGCGATCCTGACAGACCTGGATGATGTAGAGCTCGTCGGGGTCTCGGAACCTCGACCTGAGCTTCGAAATGGCTGGACGTCGAGTGATGTGTTCGATGACATCGACGCCCTGATCCGGGCCAGGGTTGATGCTGTCATCGTGTGCACACAGACGAACGAGCATCTCGCGGCTGTGAGGCACCTCGCAGACGCCGGTGTTGATGTGTTGTGTGAGAAGCCGCTGGCAACGACCGTCGACGACGCCAGGGAGATCGTGGAAGTCTGCGATCGCGCCGGGGTCAAGCTGATGACCGCCTTCCCGATGCGTTTCAGCCCCCCGCTTATCGAAGGGGCGCAATGGATCGATGAACGGCGCGCAGGCTCGGTCCTGGCGTTCATGGGAACGAACAACGGTCGAATCCCGACCGACCATGCAGCATGGTTCGCTGACCCCGTTGCAGCAGGTGGTGGAGCGGTTATGGACCATGTTGTCCATCTTGTTGACATCATGGCATGGTGGCTTGGGGCAGAACCGATCGAAGTGTATGCGGACATCAACAAGGTGTTCCACCCTGAGGTGCTCGTCGAGACCGGTGGTGTTGTGACGATCACTTTCGACGACGGTGTCATCGGAACGATCGATTGCTCGTGGAGTCGACCTGACAACTACCCGGTTTGGGGTGGACTCACGATCGAGACCCTGGGAACCGAGGGTGTGTTCGCTATCGATGCCTTCGCCGAACGTCTCGAGATGTGGTCGCGGGGAACATCGACCTGGGTCGACTGGGGTCATGATCCGAATCGGTCGATGATCGAACACTTCATTGGTGCGGTCCGCGGTGACCACAGCCTTGCTGTCACCGGCGTTGATGGATTGCGCGCAACTGAAGTTGCTCTCGGCACCTATCGATCAGCGATCGCCGGTCAGCCGGTAGAAGTGTGAACCGTAGCCAGGACCCTGTGTCGGACCGGGCAGGCCCGTTCCATGCGTGAGGTGGTGATCACGGCGCCGCGCCGTATCGAACTTCGAACGGCCCCCGATGACCCACTCACGCCCACATCGATCCGTGTTCGCTCCCTCTATTCGGGGATCAGTCACGGCACGGAGATGAGCTTCTACCGTGCAACGGCGCCGCAATTCTCACAAGACATCGACCACGGCCTGTTCCGGAGGCGAGAGGATGACCGCTCGCTGTTTCCGATCCTTCACGGATACGAGATGGTCGGGGAGGTGATCGAGGTCGGTCCAGATGTGCACGGGTTCGACATCGGAGATATCGCATGGACGGGTACCGCAGGGCATCCCGACACATTCGTGTGCGACACAACTGTGGGAGGCCGTCCGTTCTTCTGTGAGCGTGCGCCCGATGGTTCAGATCCCGCTGCTGGCATCTTTCTTGCCCTGGGTGGAGTCGCCTACGACGGGCACCTGACGTCTCGCCTTCGTCTCGGAGAGAGCGCGGTGATCAGCGGATTGGGAGCGGTCGGCCTCATGAACGTCCGGCTCGCAACAATGGCCGGGATATCCCCGGTGATCGTCATCGATCCGCTGGCGGACAGGAGGAACATGGCGATCGCGTGTGGTGCCGATCATGCCATCGACCCGGCGACAGGGTCGGTTGCAGAGCAGGTACGTGACCTCAACGGTGGCACGGGTGTGGACGTTGCAATCGAGACGTCCGGTAGTTGGAAGGCACTCCATGAGGCCGTGCGTTGCTGTGCCAGTAACTACGGGAGAGTGGTGGCCCTGGGGTTCTATCAGGGACAAGGCACCGATCTCCGGCTGGGGGAAGAATTTCACCACAGCACGTTCCACTCGATGGGAGCATCGTCGATCCTTGCAATCGATCATCGCAATGCACCCGCCCCAGGACGTGCATGGGACCGCATACGCGTCTACCGAACGATCGCAAAGATGCTCGGCGATGGGACCCTTGCCGTTCGTGATCTCCTGACACACAGGTTTCCCCAGTCCCAGGCAAGCGAAGCGTTCGAACTGATCGATCAACACCCCGAGGGGATCATCAAGGTTGCCCTCACCTACGACTGACACCGTCAATTGACCCAGAGGAGGCGTCGACGCACATGGCCAAAGTGTTCTACATCGGTGACTGGGCGGTGTCGCTCGGTCCTATATTCGCTGAGACTCCGTTCAACTACGCGTACAAAGGGCTGCAAACGTTCCGCTACGACCACTATCTCAAGGAGGCGATCGAATCGACCGGTGAGCACACGTGTGACACGTGCTCGACATGGGACTTCTACGGTATGCCGCCAGGACGTTACGAGGAGATCCTCGCTGACTACGATATCGTCGTGTTCTCCGATGTCGAGGCCAAGAACTTCCAACTCTCCCCACAGTTCTTCGACCGCAACGTGTTCGGTTCGGGGATCATCACCTATCCCGACAGAGTCAGGCTCACGGTCGAGGCCGTCGAAGACGGGATGCTCATTATGTTCATGGGCGGATGGTTGTCGTTCAACGGGGAGTTGGGCAAAGGAGGCTGGGGCAGGACAGGGCTCGCCGAGGTCCTGCCGGTGCGTTGCCTCGAGAGAGAAGACCTCGTCGAGAACACGGAGGGATTCCACATGAGTCGCATTGGGAATGGGTTCGTCCCTGGACTCGACATGTCGACCGCGCCCCCGATCCTCGGATACAACGAGGTTGTTGTCCGTTCTGGCGCGATGGTGCACGTTGAGGTCACCGAGACGGGCGACCCTCTCGTTGTGACCAGGCGGCATGGCAGGGGGGCGGTCCTTGCGTACATGTCTGATCCTGCGCCCCACTGGGGCTGTAACTTTGTGCAGTGGGACGACTACAGCAGGTTCTGGACGGGTGCCGTTGAGTACCTTGTGGACATGACTCGAGAGACAGGGAGAACATCATGAAGTACCGGCAACTTGGAAGCACGGGATACGAGGTCTCTGAGATCGGATTCGGCGCATGGGCGATCGGGGCAGACTGGGGGAACGTGGATGACACGACCGCCATGGCTGCGCTGAACGCAGCAGTCGATGCTGGAGTGACGTTCATCGACACGGCAGATGTCTACGGCGACGGACGCAGCGAACGGTTCGTGGCACAACTCGTGAAGGAACGCCCCGACGTCGATCTCGTTGTGGCAACCAAAGCGGGCCGCAGACTCGACCCGCACGCGGCGGACGGATACACGGGAGCCAACATCGAGGCGTTCATCGACCGCAGCCTGGTGAACCTCGAGACGGATTCACTCGACCTGCTGCAACTGCACTGCCCTCCGACTGACGTGTACTACCGACCAGAGATGTTCGCCGCACTCGACGATATGAAGGCGAAGGGGAAGGTCAAACACTACGGCGTGAGCGTGGAGCGTGTCGAGGAAGCGGTGAAGGCCATCGAATACCCCGGTGTGGAGACCGTCCAGATCATCTTCAACATGTTCCGACAACGACCAGCGGAGCGATTCCTCGACCTAGCGGTCGCAGGCAACATCGGCGTGATCGTGCGAGTACCGCTAGCGAGCGGACTGCTCACGGGCAAGATGCGAGCCGACACGGAGTTTGCAGCCAGCGACCACCGCAACTACAACCGCCACGGCGAGGCGTTCGACGTCGGAGAGACCTTTGCGGGAGTGGACTATCCAACGGGTCTCGCCGCTGTGGACGAGATAGAGACCCTGCGGCCGGCAGACTCGACGATGGCGCAGTTCGCCCTCAAGTGGATCCTCATGCACGACGGTGTCTCCACTGCAATACCCGGGGCAAAGAATCCTGACCAGACCGTCGCGAACGCGGCTGCGTCGGGCCTCTCTCCTCTGGATGCTCAGACGATGGAAGGTGTTGCCGACATCTACCGACGTTCGATCCAGCCACAGGTGCACGCTCGCTGGTAGGGCACGGGCCTTCCTGTCACAGGAAACTGACATGATCGCCCCATGAGTAGTCTGACCTGTACGCCGAACCGGAGCGATCGAATATCACAAGCACCGAGAGCCACGCTCACGATCCAGCTGGATATCGGGGAAGATGGTTCTCTCTCTGAGGAAGAACTCACTGCGATTCAACGATCGGTGATGCGCGGTGTGGAGCGTATCGCGCGTGCCCTGAACGATCGTGCAGGGGGAGGGCGGAGTCCGGCGTTCCTCAAAGATCTGTCTGTTCTTGTGCCGATGGCCATCGATGTCGACCGGTCGATGATCTCCTTCGAGGCGCCTCACGACACCGAACAGTTCCCCATCGATTTCGGAAAGGGCGATGCGGGTGTGCAGGCGACCGAGCTATTCGTGCACTCCATCGGTGCACTCCTCGACGGCAGGGACCTGAGTGAGGCAATCGGAGATCCGGCGTCGCGCTCGGTGCACAGGTTCATGCGCTCGGTGGACGCTCACCACGCGGTGCAGGTGGTCGCATCGGTGGGGGAGACAGAGACCGCGATCGAGTTCGACCCTGCAGAGGCCCCGAAAGGTGAGAGACGAAGGTCAGCCACCTCGTTGTCGTTCGTGGGGAGGTTGTACGGTGCCAATCTCGGAACGCGTACCTTCAGGTTCAAGGATGAACTCGGGCGCACTCGACTCGTAACCGTGGGAGAGGACCTTGACGAGATTGCTCTGGCCCGTGAACTGCTCGGAGATATCGCCTACGTCGATGCGAACGCCAGCGATGAGGATTCCAGCAGGTTCATCGCGTCCGCGATTCAGAGGGTTGATCCCCTGGTTGCATCGCAGTACGAGGCATGGGATGCAGGAACTGCGCTGACCGGACACGAGACCAGAGATGTCGTCGAGGAACTCCAGATACCAGGCCTCGGGATCGAAGGGGGCAGCTGATGACGGACGGTGTGCACGAACTCTCGATGCTGATCGGTGGCGCCGATGCCATTCTGATCGTCACGGGGGCGGGTGTTTCCACAGAGACGGGGATCCCCGACTTCCGCGGTCCCCAGGGTGTGTGGAACACGCAGCGGCCTGTTATGTACCAGGACTTCCTGACAAGCGAGGCGGATCGGGTTACGTACTGGAATCAGAAGGTGCTCGCTGCCGAGACCATCGAGGTGGCGAAACCCGGTGCCGTGCACAAGGCATGCGTAGTACTCGAAAACGCAGGAAAACTCGAAGCGATCGTCACCCAGAACATCGACGGACTCCACACCATCGCGAAATCCTCGGAGGAAAGGGTCGTCGAGGTCCACGGAACTGGGCGCGAAGCTGTGTGCCTCACCTGCAAAGGGCGCTCCCCGATCGTCCCCCATCTGAAAGCGTTCACCGATACCGGTGTCCCCCCGCGCTGTCATTGTGGGGGCTTGCTCAAGCCCGCAACGATCAGTTTCGGGCAGCAACTGGATCCGAAGACGATGGCCCAGGCAACACAGGCTGCCGAGGCGTGCGATCTCGTCATCGCAATGGGCACAACACTCTCCGTGTACCCCGCAGCAGAGATCCCGCTTATTGCAGCCCGCCGGGGCGTTCCCTACGTGATCATCAACCAGGGTGATACCGAACACGACGGTATGCCGTACATCACCCTCCGCATCGAGGCCCCCGTCGGCCCCACATTCTCCCAAGCCGTCACCCAAGCCCTCACTTAGACGCTGTGAACCCTGGGTTCGCGGCGTCGTATATGGCGCTGTGAGCCCGCGGAACCCTTGACGCCCCGAACCCAGGGTTCGCGGCGTCGTATATGGCGCCGTGAGCCCGCGGAACAGAAGAGGAGAGGAGGGGCTGGTGGCGAATCGCTGAGTCGTAGGGTCACTATTCTTGTGGGTGCAGCGTGAATCGACGATCTGAGGAGACGGAACATGCGCATCGAACGTGACTCCATGGGGGACGTACCCGTACCCGAAGGCGCCTACTACGGGGCATCGACCCAGAGGGCCGTTGACAACTTCCCGATCTCGAACCTCCGATTCGGCCGCACCTTCATCTGGGCGATGGGCCTGCTCAAGGCATCTGCGGCAGTGGTGAACAAGGAGATGGGTTCCGTTAACGCCGAAAAGGCCGATGCGATCATCGAGGCTGCCACGGAGGTCATGGACGGCGACCTCGACGACCATTTCGTCCTGGACATCTTCCAGACGGGCTCTGGTACGTCAACGAACATGAACGCCAACGAGGTCATCGCCAATCGCGCCTCAGAGATCCTCGGCGCTGAACTCGGCTCCAAACTCGTCCACCCGAACGATCATGTCAATGCCGGACAGTCCTCCAACGACACGATCCCGACAGCGATTCACGTCGCGGCTGTCGCGGGAATCGAACTGAACCTGCTCCCTGCCCTCGATGCCCTTGCGGTGTCCCTCGAGGCGAAGGCAGTCGAGTTCGACGATATCTTGAAGTCCGGCCGCACGCACCTGATGGACGCGACGCCGGTTCGCCTTGGCCAGGAGTTCGGTGGATACGCCGTCCAGGTTGGCAACGGTGCACAACGGATCCGTTCTGTGCTCCCGGAAATGCTCGAGCTTGCGCTTGGCGGCACGGCTGTCGGAACGGGGATCAACGCCCCAGACGGCTTCCCCGCAGCAACGATCGCCGAGATGGCCCGTCGCTCTGGTTACGACTTTGTCGAGGCCCCCAACCACTTTGAGGCTCAGGCTGCCAAGGACGCTGCGGTCAGTGCGTCGGGTGCGCTCAAGACTGTTGCTGTGTCACTGTTCAAGATCGCAAATGACCTTCGTTGGATGTCGAGCGGGCCCCGCACGGCCATCGCAGAGATCACGCTGCCCTCGCTCCAGCCAGGCAGTTCGATCATGCCTGGAAAGGTTAATCCCGTCATCTCCGAGATGATGATGCAGGTGGCAAGCCAGGTGATCGGAAATGACGCAGCTATCACATGGGGTGGAGCGAATGGCAACTTCGAACTCAATGTGATGATGCCGCTCATCGCACATAACCTCCTTGAATCCATCGATCTCCTCGCCTCAGCTGCGAATGTCATGAGAGAGAAGATGGTTGATGGCATCGAGGCCAATGAGGACCGTGCCACATTCCTACTCGAGCAGAACGTGATCATCATCACTGCGCTCGTCCCGGTTATCGGGTACGACAAATCCGCAGAGGTCGCAAAGAAGGCCTTCAAAGAGGGACGCGGTGTACGCGAGGTTGCCCTCGAACTCGGCGTGCTCCCCGAGGACGAACTCGACCGAGCCCTCGATCTGCGCCCCATGACCGAAGGCGGAGTAGTGGGATAGAGCACAGAGCACAGAGCACAGATAAGAGAGCACAGAATTGTCCCCGGCTCGCCGATAGTCACTGCTGACGAGCAGAGGTTCTGTGCTCTGTGTTCTGTATTCTGTATTCTTCTTCCATGACCGACAGACGCGACCTGATTGAGGGGTTCCTCTTCACCGACCAGTACCAGCTGACAATGGCACAGCTGTACTGGCGAATCGGGATGGCCGATCGTCAGGCCCAGTTCGACCACTTCTTCCGTAGATACCCCGACTACGGCGAGCACAAAGCGGGGTACGTCATCACAGCAGGGCTTGGATGGCTGCTGGATTGGGTCGCTGAGACTCGCATCACCCCGGACGACATCGATGTGCTGCGTCGTCAGGTGTCGCCCAACGGTGAGCGCCGATTCGACGAGGCTTTCCTCCAGTATCTCTCGGATCTGGGGAGTTTCGAGTCACTGACGATCCGCGCGGTGCCAGAGGGCAGAGTTGTACACGCCAACGAGCCGATCGTCGTTGTTGAGGGTCCTCTTGTGCTCGCCCAGATAATCGAAACCTCGCTGCTCAACCATCTCAACTATCAGACGTTGATCGCAACGAAGGCATCACGGGTTGCTGAGCAGGCACGCGGAGGAACCGTGCTCGAATTCGGTATGCGTCGGGGCCCGGGTACCGGGACGAATGCCGGCACGAGGGCAGCCCTCATCGGCGGTGCCAACGCCAGTTCGAACGTAGGAACATCAAGCCTGCTTGGAATCGATCCCCAGGGTACGCATGCACATTCGATGGTGCAGTTGTACATGGCCACCGGGAAGGGGGAACGGGAAGCCTTCCGAGCATACGCCGACCTGTATCCCGACGAATGCGTCCTGTTGGTCGATACGATCGACACTCTCGGGAGTGGGATCCCCAACGCGATCACCGTCTTCGAGGAACTGCGTGATGCCGGGCACAGTCCAGTCGGGATCAGGCTGGACTCTGGCGACCTTGCCCACCTCGCGGTGCGCGCTGCACGGATGCTCAATGACGCCGGATTCGATGATGTCGCGATCGTGCTCTCATCTGACCTCGACGAGATGGCGATGTGGCAGATCCGCGAGCAGATCCGCGATGAGGCTGGGGGGTATGGACTCGACCACGCATCGGTGACCGGACGACTCATGTACGGTGTTGGCACACGGCTGATCTCGTCACACGGCTACCCGGCCCTTGGCGGCGTGTACAAGCTCGTCGGTATCGACAACCACGGCGAATGGACGCCTGCGATCAAACTCTCCGAGACTCCTGAGAAGATGCCGATCCCCGGAGACAAGCAACTGTGGAGGGTGTACGACTCACGCGGCCTTGCTACCGCAGACGTTGTATCGGGTGGCGACGAGACGATCGAACCCGGAGACTCGCTGGAACTCTTCCATCCGCACAGGTCAGGTGTCTCGAGATCACTCGGGTCCGGTGAAACGGTGAAGGTCGAGTCCCTTCTCGAGACTGTTCACCGAGATGGCGAGCGCACCGACGGATCCCCCGATCTCCAGACGCTGCGGTCCAGGAGAGTTGAAGACCTCGGCAGGCTCGACGTCGGCGTGAAGAGATTGATCAACCCGCACCTCTACCACGTATCTGTGACCCAGCAGGTGAAGGCGACCCAGAACGAACTCATCTCCAGGGCCCGCAGCTGACAGGGATCAGCTGGCTTTCGCCCCGACCCTGTCCTTGAGAGCTTGATTCATCTCTTGGAACCCCCGGGTGGTTGAACTCCTGATCGGGGCAAGCACAACGGCTGAGAGGACACCTGAGAACTCCTCGAAGTGATCCAGCCTGGTGCCCGTCCCTGATACCGAGAGCCGGAAGTGGTGATGACCGTCAAAGACACCCTTCATTCCTAGGTGTCCGAGCCATGCGAACTCTTCACCTGGGATCGCGGCGGTGACAACGGGGGTGAAGCTCATCGGCTTCTTACCGCTGGCGCCAAGGCTGACAGCGAGTTGCTCACCCTTGGTCAGCCTGCCAGATATGGAACGGATGAAGGGGTTCCATTCCGGGTACGCGTCGAAGTCGGTGAGCACACTCCAGACTGCCTCTGGTGTTGCTTCGATGTCCACGGATGTTCGGATCTCTCTCATGCGGCCTCCCCTAATGCGAGTATGTGTTGCGTTAGCATAGGTATGGGAGAATGCTAATGCAACTAAAGTTGTGTTAGGGTGATGGGATGTCCACGATCACACGACCAGGAGGTAGGACCGAACGTACCCGCACAGCGGTACTGGGGGCGGCCTTCACCATCACAGCAGAAGTCGGGTACGGGGGACTGTCCATCGAAGCCATCGCGGAACGCTCGGGTATCCACAAGACCACCATCTACCGAAGGTGGGGTTCCGTTGATGCCATCCTGTTCGACGCCATCGTCTCGAGGGCAGAGTCTGCGGTTCTCCTCCCCAGCACCGGTGATGCCAGGGCCGACCTCAATGCAATGGCACGTTCGGTTGCCGAGAACCTCGAAGATCCGATGTCCAGAGCGGTCGCCGCTGCCGCACTGTCTGGCACCGGTGATGGGAGCCTTAAGGAGTTGTCGGACCGATTCTGGGATGACCGTATCGGGAAAGCTGCCGAGATCGTCAAGGCGGGCCAGAAGGAGGGCCAGATCGATGCGAAGCTCGATCCGTCCGTCGTTGTCGTCGAGATCATTGGGCCGATCTGGTTTCGCGTGATGGTTCTACAGGTGCTGGTCGACCGGTCGTTTATCGAGGCGCTCGTCGATGGCGCTATTCGATGACCACGCCAGCGGTGGTCATGACTGTACACGCCCGGTCCCCGTCACCAGGTTCGAGGTTCACCGCTGCAACTCCGTCGGCGAGGACCGTGCAATCGAAACCGTAGCGCAGCGCATCAAGCGCTGTCTCGTTGACGCAATAGTCCGTTGCAAGGCCGACAACCACAACGCTGGTGACGCCAGCGTCCGTCAGGATGGAGTCGAGGCCGGTTGGTGTGACCTCCCCGGTCTCAGGGTCACGAACGGAGAAGGCTGAGTAACCGTCCTCTCCTCCGACCCCTTTACGGATGATCGTCCCGAGTTCAAGGAGGCCCGGATGGAATTGCGCTCCCCAGGTCCCTGCAACGCAATGAACGGGCCAGATGCCACCGTCCTTGGCGAAATGGGGTGTTGACTCAGGATGCCAGTCCTGGCTGCGGACGATCGGAGACTTGCCTGCGCGGGCAGCCTGTAGTTGGTCGTTGATGAACCCGAGGACACGAGGTGCGCCTGATACGAACAGGGAGCCATCAGGGTCGGCGAAGTCATTCTGCACGTCGACGACGATGAGCGCTGTCGTCTGGTCGTACACCGTTACGACTCCTGGCCAGCCTGTTGAAGAGCGTCACTGAGTGTCGACCACGCAAGTCCAGCGCATTTGATTCGCACAGGGAACTTCCGGACACCCTGGAGTGCCTCAAGGTCGCCAAGCACCGATCCGGGCCGATCAGGGTCGACCGGGTTGTCACCCTCTTCAATGGACATCATCAGCTTGAACTTGTACGTGAGATCCTCGACATCGGAAACCGACTTGCCAACTATCGTGTTCATCATCATCGAACCCGAAGCCTGGGAGATCGAACAACCCTGCCCCTGCATTGCGGCGTCGACCACGACACCATCTCGTACCTCGATGTCGAGAGAGAACTCATCGCCACAGGACGGGTTGACACCCTCAGCGTGCAGATGATCACCGCTAAGTGTTCCGCGTCGACGCGGATTGCGGTAGTGGTCGAGGATGACCTCTCGATAAAGCTCGTCTAGTTGGGACATGGGTTCTCAGATTCTGTGTTCAGAGGCTGTGCCGAGGATACGGCGATTTCTGATGTCCGAAGAGAGAGAACACAGAACACAGAACACAGACCAGCAGAGGACATTTCTCTCTGTGCTCTGTGCTCTTCCGTCTGTGCTCTCATAGTCCGAATATCCTTCTGGCATTCATCAGGGCGGAGACGAGTTTGTCGATCTCTTCGGGGATGTTGTACAGGTAGAAGGATGCCCGCGCCGTTGCTGGGACATCGAGGTACTGCATCAGCGGCCTGGCGCAGTGGTGGCCTGCGCGTATCGCTATGCCTTCCTGGTCGAGGATGGTGGCGATGTCATGTGGATGGATGTCTGCGAGTTCGAAGCTGACGGCGCCGCCCCTAAGGAGAACATCGTCCGGGCCGTACACCTTGAGGTCCGGTACCTCGGCGAGCCGGTCAAGCGCATAACGGGTGAGATCCCGCTCGTGCTGGGCGATCACATCCATGCCGACCGCCGACAGGTAGTCGACGGCAGCACCGAACCCGACAGCCTCAGCGATCGGGGGTGTTCCTGCTTCGAACTTGTGCGGTACGGGTGCCCATGTCGAAACGTGGCGGTCGACGGTGTTGATCATCTCTCCTCCGCCCTCGGTCGGCTCCATCTCCTCGAGGCGTTCCCTGGTTCCCCATAGCGCACCGATGCCGGTCGGGCCGAGCATCTTGTGTGCCGAGAAGGCCATGAAGTCGACATCGAACTCCGCGACGTCGACAGGATGATGAGGAACGAGTTGTGCCCCATCGAGCACGGTCAACGCTCCCACGGACCGTGCTGCTTCTGACAGGAGATTGATCGGACCGATGGCGCCTGTGACGTTCGACATCCCGGAGAACGTGACGATCTTCACTCTGTCATCGAGTATCCGATCGATACCATTGAGGTCGACCCTGTAGTCATCGGTTAGCTCGAGGTACACGAGTTCCGCGCCGGTATGGCGGCTGATGATCTGCCACGGAACGATGTTGGCGTGGTGCTCCGCGATCGTGAGCACGATCTTGTCGCCTTCATTGAGATGGTTGAGGCCCCACCCGTAGGCGATATGGTTGATCGCCGTCGTGGTTCCTCTGGTGAACACCGTCTGTGCGGGCTTTGCTCCGATGAAGTGTGCGACCTTGGTGCGCGCCCCCTCGTACAGTTCGGTAGCTTCAGCCGAGAGGGTGTGTGCACCCCTGTGCACGTTGGCGTTCGACTCCCTGTAATACGCATCCATCGAGTCGAGCACAGCTGTGGGCTTCTGGGTCGTTGCAGCGGAATCGAGGTAGACGAGGCGATGTCCGTTCACCTCACGTGACAGGATCGGGAAATCAGAGCGAAGGCGCTCCAGATCAATCATTGTGCGATCGCGTCGGCCCGGTACGAGTCGTAGCCAGCCTCTTCGATCACATCAGCGAGTGCAGCACCGCCGGACTCGACGATCGTGCCGTCGAGGAACACATGGACGAAGTCTGGTGTGATGTAGTCGAGCATGCGCTGATAGTGCGTGATGATGAGGAAACCGCGTTCATCGGTCTGGAGGCGTTCGACGCCCTCAGCCACGATCTTGAGGGCATCGATATCGAGACCGGAGTCGGTTTCGTCGAGGACCGCGAAATCTGGTTCCAGAACCGCCATCTGGAGGATCTCGTTGCGCTTGCGTTCCCCGCCTGAGAATCCCTCGTTGAGGTACCGGTTAGCAAAGGAGGCATCCATGCCGAGTTCCTCCATTGCCTCCATCACCTGGAGGCGGAGTTCGAGGACCGTGTAGTCGGTACCGGTACGATTCGACAGAGCAGTACGCAGGAAGTTCACCACGGACACACCGGGGATCTCCTCTGGATACTGGAAACCGAGGAACATGCCGGCCTGGCCCCGTTTCTCTGGAGCCCACTGTGTGATGTCCTCGCCCTTGTACTCGATGGACCCTTCGGTGATCTCATAGCTCGGGTGGCCGAGGAGAACATTGGCGAGGGTTGACTTGCCTGACCCGTTCGGACCCATGATGGCGTGGGTCTCGCCGGGGTTCACCGTGAGGTTCACGCCCTTCAAGATCTCGGTGCCTTCTACGGACGCGTGCAGGTTATCGATGACGATGAGGGGGTTTTCCAACATGACCATAAGTGTAATACCCAAAGAGCCTGTAATTCCCGTCAGTTCAGGCCCTTGTGAGTGCGCTAAAGAGCATGTGGAGATGGTCGAGATCGATCTCGTCGAGTGGCGAAATGTCCTGGACGTAATACCGGCCCACACCCCATGACGCCATCTGTTCGATGGCTGCGCCCGCTTGTTGTGATGTTCCGTGCGGGACAGAGCGCTCGTCGAGGAACGCTGCATATTCCTCTGGTGACATGTCTCTCTTTGCACCCCTGGTTGCGAGCGCTTGTTGGTGTTCCTCATCGGTCGCGTACACGAAGCCTGGCCCGGCGAAGGAGATCAGGATATCGTCAGGGTCTCTGCCGGCAACAAGGGCAGCGGTGCGCATGACCTCAAGGCGTTGATCGAGTGTCGAGCGGTCGGTGACGAACATGTTGTACTCATCCGCAAAGGCCCCGGCAAGTCGTGGTGTCTTGCGTGGCCCGTTTCCTCCAACGACGATCTGGAGGCCACCCGACGCTACCGGAAGCACCGAGGGATGGTTGAACGAGTAGTACTCACCAGATGTCGACCCACCACCAGCGAATACGGTCGAGATGTACGCAAGGGACTCTTCGAGGCGTTCGAATCGTTCTCCGAGAGGGGGCAGGTCAAGACCGAAGGCGTCGTGTTCGGACTGCATCCATCCCGTTCCCACCCCGAGGCTGAAGCGGCCGCCAGATATCTCATCGATCGTCGTTGCGGCTTTGGCCATGATCGCCGGATGTCGAAACGTGATCGGGGAGACAAGCGTCACAAGCCGGATGGTCGAGGTTTCGGATGCAACACCCGCGAGCGACACGAGGGCATCTGTTGCATCGGCTGTGTGATCCATGTGCAGGTAGTGGTCAGAACGCGCAAAGGCGTCGAGGCCGAAATCTTCAGCCCATATTGCGAGTTCCACAAGGCGACGATACGACCCGCCCATCTGGGGTTCGACGAACAGTCCTAGTTCCATGGTGTGCTCCTCACTACCAGCCCCGCTCGATCCATGATGTGAGCTGAGGTCGTTCTGTACCTATTGTGGTCGATGCCCCGTGGCCGGGAAACACGATGGTCTCATCGGGGAGGCTGAACAGTTCTGTTTCGAGAGATTCGATGATCGTCGTGAAGGAACTGTGGCCGAATCTGGTTGCGCCTGGACCTCCAGGGAAGAGCGTATCTCCGGTGAACACGACACCGGGGAGTGAGAGGCACACCGAACCTGGAGTGTGCCCAGGGGTGTGGGCGACGGTCGCGACGGTGTCGCCGATGGGCAGCGGTCCTGTGGTGATCGCCGCATCGATCGGCTTGCCAGCGATCGTAGCGTCGAGTGGATGCAGGATGAAGGGTGCGTCGAGTGCCTGGGGAACTTCGGGGACAGCCTCATGGTGGTCGCTGTGGCCGTGGGTGGTGAACACGCCGACAACGTTGGTATCGCCCACGAATCGCATTATGGCTTCAGGGTCGTCGGCAGCGTCGATGAGCAGCGCGTCACCAGACTCCGTGTCCTCAATCAGGTACACGTTGTTGTCCAGCGGGCCAACAACGACCCGTGACACGGTAAAGCCGTCACCTTTGAGGACTATGTCCCGCATCGGTCAGTTCAGTGATTCGAGGATCTGGACCAACTGGTCGGTCTGGAGTTGACCAGATGTCCGAAGAGCAACCGTTCCATCGGAGTGCACGAATACCCAGTACGGGAACCCTCCACCGCCATAAGCGAGGTGAGCGGAACCGTCCGCGTCGTCGAGGATGACAGGAACAGTCCATCCCTCTTGTTCGAGCCAGTCCGATGGTGGATAATTCGCCTGTGTTGACCGTACCGACGTGCTCACGGAGTAGAGGTCGACACCATCGACGCTGCCGCCACCGTCAATCCATTCCTGGACCCTCGGAACTTCTTCCTGACAGTGGGGGCACCAGTGTGCAACGAAGACGATGCCTTTGGCGCGACCATCGTTCGTGATCGTCACCGTGTCGCCGGCGAAGTTCGAGCCAGCCACATCGGGCGGTGTGAGTCCGTTCGCCGTGGTGTCCTGCGGGGCGCTCTGGGGCATGAGAGGTAGGGAAACACCGTCGATCGTGACCTCTCCCGTCTCGCTCTCGATACCGCTGGTTTCGGTGGTGCCGAATATGACCACTGCCGCGAGGAGAAGAACCGCGACGGCGCCAACAGCACCGATGATGAGTCCGGTCTTGCTGCCGGATGACTTTTGAGGAGTGGCCGCTTTCGTGCTGCTCGCAGTCGTCTCTTTTGCCATGTGTATCCCTCCGAGGAATGGTTGAATTCAGTCAGTCCGTGTAGTCGTTGTCTTGCTGTTGACGTACCCGGCCCATGTCAGTGCAAGGATCAGGAGAAACGCCGACAGCGCCATATAGGGAATCGTAATGAAGCCGAACTCCTTGATGTAAGGCGCGCTGCACGGCGGTCCGACCGCGGCGCATGCACCGGAGTCGAGACTTGGCCACTGCTGCAACGCACGATGCCAGAGTGCTATGCCGCTACCGATGACCGCGAGAGCAGTGATGTAGAGTCGCGCTCCGCCATCCTTCTTCCATGCGCCAAGGAGTGCGATCAGTGCGATCGGGTACATGGCAACACGTTGGTACCAGCAGAACTTGCACGGGATGAGATGCACGATGTCCGAGAGGTAGAGGCTGCCGAGCGTCGCGGTAAGCGCCACAATGCCTGCAAGCCACATCGTGGCTCCCCGCAGGAACTCGAAGGGGCTTGTGTCCTTCGAGCGCCCAGAGATGCCAACGACGACGAGTCCGATCGTTGCGATATTGGCAAGGATCGCCAGGAGGGCGAAGAAGGTGCGCATGGTTTGGAAGTTCATCGGGTCCTCATCGGTTGCACCGACACGGTACCCGATGGCGGGTCATAATCCCCGATGACAGCGGCCCGCGTTGCCCTACGCTGCCGCTCATGAACGGACCGTTGTTCTTCGCAGTGATGATCGGCGTCGTCCTCGCGTTCGGAGTCGCCATGTTCTGGCAGGAATCGAAGCGGATGACCAGCCGCGAGGCCATCTATGGTGTCGAGGATTCCATCGAATGGATCTGGGAAGGACTCGGCGAGGACAGGCATGGCTTGACCAAGGCGGATGTCAGGCGGATCCTCGAGTGGGAGATGTTCTACCTCCAGCAACCCGACCTCTGGGAAGACGATGGGCAGCCTGTCGTTGGAGGGCAGGCCGCAGCAGCGTTCGCCCAGGAGAAGTCGCTCGAGTCTGGCAACTCCTATGAACCGGACCAGATATACGCCGTGCTCGACCTCCAGGCAACGTACCTCCAGGCGATCGGGGCGATTGGCGACCCGGCTGACCCTGACGAACTCAGCTGATTCTCACATTCGGCCGAGTTCGCTACAGGGGCCTCGCTCGTACACTTCAAGCGTTCACAGATGGTGGAGGGAACACATGGAAATCCGTAAAACACTGATAGCGGTCGTTGCCGTGATTGCGGTCATTGCTGGTGCGTGCACCTCCAACAGCGATTCGACCGCACCCGAAACGACGACCACCACGTTCGACTTCCCTGAACTGGAATTCGGCCGCGGTGTGCTGCCAGCGTCGGTACCAGCACTGTGGCCAACACCTGACGAGTCTGTCATCGGTGCAACGATGATGGACGGAACTCGCAGGCTCACTGAGATCGTCGTTACGTATCCCGCAACGGTCTCTGATGTCGCCAGCTACTACACGACGAATCTCCCCGTTCTCGGGTTCGAGGTAACGGATGCCTCGGGAACCGACGGCAAGTTCACCATCGAGTTCTCCGGCAACGGTGTGACAGGAACGATCGTTCTCACCACGGGTGGCACCGGACTCACCGCAGGTACGATCCAGATGGTCCATCAGTAGCGGTATCGTGGTGGGTGACGGAGGTTTCACCGTGGCACGTATCAAACGATTCGAAGAGCATCGTTATCTGGGCACCAGAGATGACATGCGGGTCTACGACTGTGACGACCCGGTCCAGTTCGACGAACTCTACGAGCGAATCGAGTCCGAGGACCTTGTTGATGCAAAGGTGATCCAGTCGTTTGCGCCCGATCGCCTCTCTGATGCTCGCAACCGCGGGTTCAAGGCTTTCTGAGGGGCGAGCGCTCCGATCACATCGATCCGTTGCGGGCGCTGAACCTGGTATTCACAACGTGGCGAACCAGAGTGCAGTGGCCGCGAGAATGACCATGCCTGAGGCAAGGGACGCGAGGATGAGGTACCGGGTCTGCACGCCACAAGACTATCGACGACGGGACGAAATCGGGCTGTTCGGTTTCCATGAGGGTCAGTGAGAGCCCGGGAGACGACAGGTAGTAGTACGTCGTACGTATCACGAAGATCAGCGATAGGGATGATCTTGCATGTGGTCGACAATGAACCCCTTCTTCCTCTCCCCCGGCCTTCGCGGGGGAGATGGGCCGAGGAACGAGGGCCAGAGGGGGAAACCCGAGTCGTACCACTTACCTCAACCCAGTGACCTGACACGCGCAGCCTCAGTGGATCTTCGTGGTCTCCCCCTCCGACCTCGCTGCGCTCGGCCACCTCCCCTTTGTGTCATGCTTGGGG
>JAMBLL010000088.1 GCA_023336765.1 Actinomycetes bacterium
CGACGGTTGTCTTGATTGAGGGTCGGAATCGGTTGCACCGGCAAGGGCGGAACGCAGGTTGGCAGCGAAGTCATCCGTCAGAACGCCGTCTCCGTAGATCTCGAATACGGATGCGGCGTACGATCTGGAGACAGCGTCAGTCCCGAATCCGGGACTCGTCAGATCCACGCCCAACATGCGGTCGAGATGTCGATGCAAGACCAGAGCACCCAGGTTCCACACCGTGAGCAGCACTGCCCGACTGCGTGGATCGTTACTCGGCAGCAGGTTTCCAGCCAAGACTCCTTCGGCCATATAGGCCTCAGCATCACGGGCCATCTCATCAACGAGTCTCTCAACGGCTGGTGAATCGTCGACCAAGACGGCCGCGAGGTATCCGAGGAGTGAATCAAATTCTGAACTCCTCAGAGCAGCCAACGCGTCGAAACTCGGGTCACTCGACATCGCTTTTCGTTTCTGCTGGCCGATGATCGATACGACGTGATCGTCGCACGCACGACGGAGGCCATCCATGGATTCGAAGTGGTGGATCACCAGCCCGGGCGAAACACCGGCTGCGGATGCAACCTTTCTGGCGGTCGTCGCTGCGACCCCGTGAGCGGCGAAACAGTCGATCGCAGCGTCGCGGATGCGTGCCTTGGTCGTCCTGTCATCAATCGTCGATCCTGTGCTCGCATCCAAATCTATTGAACCCATGTTCAATAGTCTATACGTTTGTTCAGTCGATTGCGATAGCCAGTGTCGGCGGTCAACAAGAGCCCTGCTAGGTTGCCATCATGGATCACGAACCTGAACCCATCGACCATGAGGATCGCTCGATCGATTTCGGGCGCACAGCCAGCGACTACGAGCAGCACCGGCCAGGTTTTCCCGATGGTTTCTTCGACAGGCTCGAATCGCTGCGCTGGATCACGCCCGGCTTGCGAGCGCTCGATCTCGGTACGGGCACGGGCACCCTTGCCCTTGGGTTCGCCGCCCGTGGAATGGCTACCGCTGGCCTGGACATAGCAGACGAGCTGCTCGAGGTAGCCCGCCAAAGTGCCAAGAACTCAGGTCTCGACATCCGGTTCTTCGTTGGGAAGGCCGAAGAAACAGGGGAACCAGATGCGGCATTCAACCTGGTGAGCGCAGGCCAGTGCTGGTGGTGGTTCGACTCGGACAGAGCCGCAGCCGAGGCCTCACGGATCCTTCTACCTGGTGGACATCTGCTCATCTGTAACTTCAGTTATCTCCCGCTTCCGGGCAACGTGGCGGGACGCACGGAGGAGCTGATCCTCGAACACAACCCGGGGTGGTCCAAGGCAGGCTGGCGTGGAGTGCACCCCGAGCAGGTGCAGGCGCTCGATCTTGCAGGCTTTGTTGATGTGGTGAGCTTCAGCTACACGGTCGATGTGCTCTTCACCCATGAGGCATGGAGAGGCCGTATCCGAACGTGCAACGGCGTCGGTGCGGCGCTCACGACGGAACAAGTCCAACGGTTCGATGCCGACCTTGCGGACATGCTGGCCAGCGAGTTCCCCGAGACGCTCACCGTCCCCCACCGCATCTTCGCAACAAGCGGAATGAAAAGGGCGTCCCACTTTCAAGGGGGACAAGCGACGAGTCCTACGAGGAGCTAGGGGGATCCGCTCTGTGGCACCAGATCAGTTGGCTTCGCGTTATCCCCCTGCATCGTCGCTAACGCTCCTCTGCCGTCCCCCTTGAAAGGGGGACACTTCCCGCTACTCCCCCGAACACCAAAGCGTTCGTCTCGCGTTCGCGCAGGGCGACCCTGACATCGAGCATCTCAAGGCGCTGCTGGATAAACTTCTCGCCGCCACTGATCGTGTGACTCTCGAACCATTCATGGATCGAAGCAGCCACCTCTGGTTCAGAGCGGTACTGGACAAGGTCAAGGATCCGACGCCCGGCCTGTGGCGGGAGAACCGCTATCGCCGCATCCCAGTTCTCGCGGATCAAGCTCCAGACGAACGAACCGTTCTCCCTCTGTCCGAGCAGGAGCGCAAGCACCCAGAACGAATCCTGGGACCGGATGTCACCGTCAAGGACCATCTTGAACATCCGCCCCGCTGCCGCAGGCACAGGCACCTGGGTCGCAGCCCTGAGGTACTTCACGGTGCCCTGTGGGGTATCTGCTGCTTCGGAGAGCGCTATCAACTCGTCGAATGTGGATGCGTCACCATGTGCCGCAACGATGGCAAGCGCTGCGTCAGCGATCTCAGCATCAACCTCACCCTCCCGGCTGAAGATCGAACGTGCGTGGGAGATCGTTTCCTGGTCGTTCCCGAGATTTCCAAGTGACTTGATCAGGAGCCCACGGGTGGCGCGTGTCCTGTCCGACTCGCCCTGTTCAACGGTCCAGCCGAGTTCGGCTGCCTTGGGAGTAACGAGGTCGCGAACGAAGGTCTGGAGACCGGGGCGATCATCCGAGGAGACCACTCTGTCGAGTTCAGCCAGGCCGGAGAGGCCCATCTGCCACACATCGAGTTCGTCCTCATCGGACAGCATGCCGACAAGGGACAAATAATCCTGACCGGACATGTCTCCACGCAGTAGATTCGCCGCTGCATCAGACACGATGGCGAATCGTTCCGTTCCGGCGAGGTCACCGAACGAGTCCATGATGGCTGGCAGCAGGCTGGCATCGTAGGTGACCCTGTAGTAACCCTCTCCGCCTGCGTTGATCACGATGCCATCTTCAGCGTCGATCGCGACAGGATCGGCAGCAACGAGGGTCTTGCCTGTGCCTTCTGGCGTGCGATAGAGCACGGGTACCATCCACGAACCTTCGCCATCGCCGATGAGGCGGAACGGGTCCTGAGTGAGAACGACGCCCGAGCCACTGTCCTCGACCGATATACGCGGATAACCGCCCTGGAAGATCCATGTGTCCATGATCTCACCGACGGGCTCTCCCGATTCGGCCTCGAGCGCGGCCCACAAGTCAGCGGCCTCCGTATTGGAGTACTCATGTGCCTTGAGGTAGCGGGTCACACCGGCTCGGAAGGACTCCTCACCGAGATACTGCTCGAGCATACGCAGCACGGAAGACCCCTTCTCGTAGGTAAGCACGTCGAACATCGCGTTGGCATCCTCTGGAGAAACAACCTCGATCTCGATCGGGCGTGTCGCTGCCAACGCATCGGTCTCCTGACTTGATGCACGCGATGGCGCGAACGAGAGCCAGCGATCCCATGCCGGTTCGAACGCATCGACACACTTGATCTCTGCAAATGTCGCAAAGGCCTCGTTGAGCCATATGCCATTCCACCACTTCATGGTCACGAGGTCCCCGAACCACATGTGGGCAATCTCATGGGCGATGACATCAGCAACCCTGGTCATCTCAGCCTGTGTCGCGTTGGCCTTGTCAAGAAGCAGTGCAGTCTCGCGATACGTGATGCACCCGAAGTTCTCCATGGCGCCCCATGCGAAGTCAGGGATCGCGATCATGTCGAGTTTGTCGCCTGGATAGGGGATGTCGTAGTACTGCGAGAAGTACCCGAGGGCGTGTGCACCCACGTCGAGGGCGAACGGCGTGAGGTTCATGTTCCCTGGAGGGGCGATGATGCGAAGCGGGATACCGTCAACATCGACAGGGTCTGTCGCTTCGAGATCGCCGACGATGAAGGCAACAAGGTAGGTCGACATCTTCATCGACCGTGCGAACTCGACTTTGATCTTGCCGCTATCGATGGTCCGCCGTGCGATCTCGGCCGAGTTCGATACTGCGAGCAACCCGTCGTCGACGATGAGTGTGACCGTGTAGGTGGCCTTAAGGTCCGGTTCATCCCAACACGGGAACGCTCTGCGAGCATCTGTCGCTTCGAACTGTGTGGTTGCGATCGTCTTGGACTCACCGTTGGGGGCTGTATAGGTGGACCGGTAGAAGCCGTGGAGTTGGTCGTTCAGGATTCCGGTGAACGAGATCTTGATCGATGCTGGGCCGACGGGAATCGAGTAGTCGAGTCCGAGCGTGAGACGTTCCGAATCCTCATCGAGCGTCACCTCGGGGACCCTCTGTTCCATCCCGAGATCGACTTCGGCTGTCACGATGTCGAGTTCGATGGCGTTGAGGACGATCTCCATCACCGGTTCCATGACCTCGACGTCGATAACGACCGACCCGGTGAACGTGGCTGCCTCGAGGTCAGGCTCGAGCGTGATGGCATAGTGGCTCGGGATCACAGAACGCGGCAAGCGGTAGTCAGCTTCAGTGGCCATGGAACTCCTGGGTCGGCTCTCGAGAATGCTATCCAGCGCCTACGGCCTTCCCCAGTCGGGCTTTGGCGTCCAGAACCGCAATATATTGCGGTTCTGGACGCCAAAGCCCTAGGTTCGCGTCATGTGCAGATCTATTCATAGGCTCAGGGATGGCAGAACGGTGGAGGACCACGACGCGATGGTCGAAGCGGCCCGTCAGTACGTGCGGAAGGTGTCGGGTTTCACGAAACCAGCGGAACACAACCGAACTGCGTTCGACCAGGCTGTTGTCGAGATAGCGGACTCAACGCAACGTCTGATGGACACCCTCGTCATCAGGTAGCGAGACTCAAGGCGAACGCTGGATCGAGATATGCGTTTCGGTTCTCCATCATGACGCATGAGTCGTTGACACCATCGGCATCCGGCGAGACAATTGAGGTACGCCCTTCAGAGGGGGTTCCACCGACGGCGGGACCAACACGGACGCACATCTACGAGGAGGAGGAGGATCATGACTCGTGAAGTTGGATCATGGTGGATCAAGGACGGCATCGACGGTCGACGTCTAGAGGCCCAGGGCTTCACGGCGCTACTCGGAACCCTTTCGGGGTTCTCGTGGAGTGAGGACCATGGGGACAGCGGTGTGATCGAGAAGGACTTCGTCGAAACGCCAGGCTATACGGAGAAGATCGACAACGTGGACGCCGTGATGATGTCCTCTCACGGCAACCCGAACGGTTTCTCAGTCTGGAATGGTTCGGTATCCACATCGGACACCATCAGGTTCGGCAAGGGCGATCTCGAGATATTCGCAACGCACGCATGCAAGCTTCTCGAGCATACGTCTACCAACTCGGTCGGCCGATGGATCCCAGCATTTGACCGCCTCCACTACATGTGCGGTTTCCACAACAGTTCGTACAGCGGTGGGGGCCAGAACGCCCGCGGGCAGTACTTCGCTATCTATGCCGCATATCTGTACTACGTGACGGCCAACTGGTTCCCCCAGTACACCGTCCGGTCCGCGTGGAAGAAGGCGAACGTGATCGTGGAGGGTTCCAATGTCGAGTGGGCGTATCTGCGTTGCACAGGGACAACGTCCACAGGAGTCTCAGCGAGCACATACAACGAGAAGCTGAGAACGTCCGAGACGAACGATCCAACGCACAACCGGAGCTTCTGGACCGCACATGGCTCGTGTTGAGTTCTCGGGAACACCGTCTCCACAGGAGCGTCCGACCAAGAGGAGGTTGCCATGACATTGACCATCCAAGATCTGAACCTGCACGGAGAACTGCCTGAGCTACCACGGTCGATACCGATCGCCAAGTTGGAGGCGCCGACGCTCGACGAGCGACAGCGAGCGATCGAAGTGCTCACTGAGACCCTGGGCCTGGCCGATCTCAGGCGTGGCGAAACCGGACAGAGCACCGCCTTTGCCGGAAAGGGCGGGGAGATCGAGTTCTTCCCAGCCAGTGGGGCCGTATGGGCCCGTGATGCCGCGGCGGACACCGGGTACGACAACGAGCTTCGCGACTGGCAGGGACTGGAGAAGACGAGGACAGCGGACGGCACGGTCTACGCCCTCAACGAGGACATCTCGGCCAGCCTGGTGGAGCGATCGCGTGCCCTGATCGAAGCTACCGGATTCGTCGAGCTGCACGCGGACAGGACAAGCGTCGTCCTCGACCAGGTGGCAGAGCTCGATGAGAAGGGGCGGATCATCCAGAGCGGCGCGGGAGCGGCCACTGTCGTGACGACCTACTCCCTGGAGGGACTCCCTGTGATGGGTGCTGGCGCCAAGACCCATGTGTACATGGAGCCGACACGCCGAGCGGTCCGCACGACAGGTCTGTTCCACTGCTGGAGGCGCATCACCGACACGTACAAGTTTGACCTCAGCGGTGTGGAAGAGGCACTTCAGGTCGGCCTGCTCAAGGACCCCGAGTTACTGATGTACCACGAGAAGGGCAGCCGCATCGAGGTGACCGAATTGACCTTCGGGTACCTCGCCCTGCCCGCGATGGTCACCCAAGAGATCCTGCTCCCCTCGTTCTCGGTAGCGGGGACAGTCCGCCTCCGCGACGACAAGATGGAGTACTTCGAATTCGCCCGGTACCACCACGCGGTGTCGGTCGACCAGTACAGCGATCTCGGCCTGTTCAACCCACAGTTCGCCATCATGAACTGAATCTCAGCGCCATCAACCGCTTCTGGCGTCACCACAGCCAACATGTTGGCCTGGTTGACGCAAGAAGGGGCGCACGTTACCGGTTCTCGACATCTCCGGTCTTGATGTCGCCAACCGATTCGCCCTCGATGATCTGGTTGAGTGTGCGTGCGACGAGGGAGTATGTCACCGGTCCAGAGACCTTGCCGACCACGATTCCGTCGCGGTCGACGAAGAACGTCTCGGGGATGCCAAGAACGCCCCACGCAAACGCTGTTGTGGAGCCCTCGTCCACGACATAGACCGTCTCCTCGCTCCAGCCGAGCTCATCCAGCCACCCAACCGCATTGTCGTGGGTGTCCTGGTAGTTGACAGAGAAGAAGGTGACACCCCTGTCCTCGTAGTCGGCGGCGGCCTGGAGGAGGGCAGGATGCTCACCCCTGCACGACAAACACCAGCTCGCCCAGTAGTTGACGACGATTATGTCATCCGGGAAGTCAGCAAGTGACACTTCTCCGGTGCCATCGAGAAGCGTGATCGGTGCGGTTGGCGCGGGTTTGCCGATGAGTGGCGAAGACGAGATGGCCGGATCACCACCGAACCGGCTTGCGAAGATGATGGCGAGCAACATAAACACGATGGCGGCCGCGATTGCCGCCCACACCATCTTCCCCCCGCGCTTCGCTTCACCTGTAGATGTCAGTTGGGCATCTGATTGGGAATCCATCAACGCTCCGCATCGATCCGGTCAAGCAACTCGCGCGCCGACTGTCTTACATCGTCTGGAACATCAGTGGAGGCCACAACGACGAGAAGTAGCGCCTCGGCTTCGTCGAGACGGCCCAACGTTGTATAGATGTTGCCGAGGAACCACTGTGCTGCGAGGAAATCGGGTTGGATCTCGAGCGCGACCTCAACATAGTTGGCTGCAATGTCGGGTCTCTGTGACAGATAGGTCATCCATCCAACATTGGCGAGAGCCTCAGGGTTCCGTTCACGGTCAAGGACTTCGAAGTAGTGGTCAAGTGCCTTGTCGAATTCGCCAGCCTCGAAGTAGCGTCTCGCAAGGGCAAGCCTCATGGGAACAATGTCCGGGTTCTCCGCAACGACTGCTTCCATCTCCTCGTCCGAGATCGTCGACAGGTCGATCTGGTCCTCACCACGCACAACATCTCCAACGATCCCGTCCGCGCCAACCACGGTTGGGGTGTTGAGAGACCGCACAGCGAACACGCCTATGACGACAAGGACGATCGCAACGAGGCCGATGCCAATAAGTGCCCTCTGGTCGAGCCGTTTCCTGGGTGGTACATCGTCGGGTTCCTGCGCGCCATCGACCTGACTCTGTATCGAGTCTGCCATGGCAGACTCAAGCGCCGCGAGGTCTGCCTCGTAGCGCGCACGAATCTTCGAGGCGGTATCGGCATCGAGGTCACCGTCCCGCTCCTGGGCGTCGATGTCGGCGAGTTCCTCATGGAGAAGGTCGATCTGCTCGCTCGTGTAGTCGCTCATGGGGCGACCTTGGTGCGCTGCTTACCTGAGCGATACATCCATCCAACAATACTTGCACCACCGACGATCGCCAGGACTGGGACGAGCCACAACGCCAGAAACCAGCGACTCGTAGATGTATCGAGGATGTAGGAGTCACCAAAGTTGGCAGCGAACTCGTCGATGACCTCGTCATCTGTTGCACCATCAGCGACACGTTGCGTGATGATCACCCTGTACTCGGCTGCCACAGAGGACTGCGATTCGGCGAGTGATTCACCATTGCAGAATGGGCACTTGATCGACGAGGCAAGTGCGTCGACACGCTCCGCATCGGTCGGTGCTGTCGAATCTCCTCGGGCGAGCCCAACAACGATGACGACCAAAGCGAGCGCGCCGATCACACCGAAGACCACGTTCTTTCCTTTGTCACTCATCGGACGCCTCTGATTCCACTGTTGGCTCGGTCGAGCCACTGCTATACGACGCTCGGTGTCGCCTGGGAGGTTTCGGGACCATCGCAAACAGTCCACCGAAGACAACAACCGCACCCCCGGCCCACAGCAGCCATTGGAGGGGGAAGACGAACACGTTGAGTTCGATGCGTTCTCCGGAACCACCCGCGATCGCAAGATACACATCGTTCACGAATCCTGTGGACACCGCGGGAGTGCCGATGGCCTGGGATGAGCCTGGATAGGTATTGAGCCGTGGCTCCAGTGTGTCGATCACATCGGTGCACGACGCATCCATGACCTCGACCTTTACGCCAGAGACCGTCCGGTTTGGCTCCACCCTCGACACTGGTTCCACGTACCGCACGCAGTAGCCAGCAACAACCGCCGTCTCGCCCTGGTTCAGCGCAACAAGGCTGCGTGTCGCAAGTCCCCCGGTGGTCGCTATCGCGAGAGCCATGAGTGCGATACCGACATGGGCCATCTGGCCTCCCCAGTAGCCTGGTTCGTTGCGCAGGACCTTCCCCGAAGCCTTGATCTTGGATCCGGGTCGGGAATTAACGACGGACACGAACCGAACAACGATCGCCGTGATGACGAAGAACGTGAGCACGATCGTAAGCACAACCGAGGTTGAATCGATCCCAGACACGACAGCCAGGGCACCCGCGATGAGGCCCACGACGGTCGCCAGGCGGAGACGTTCCCACAGAAGTTTCGGTGTCGCCACCCTCCACGGAGAAACCGACCCGATGCCGAGGACCAGCAGCAGGAGCAGAGCGATCGGTATGGATGCCTTGTCGAAGAATGGACGACCGACAGCAACTTCATCACCCGATGCAGCCTCGACGAGAAGCGGGTACATGGTTCCGAACAGGACAGTGAATGCGAACACGGACAGCAGCAGGTTGTTCGCAAGTATGTATCCCTCGCGTGACGACAGCGAATCCAGGCGCGGGACCTGTGCGATCTCAGCCGACCTCCAGATGAACAGTCCAAGGGGCCCGATGACGATGACGGCCAACAGGCCGAGAAGAACAGGGCCAACGACTGACTGGGAGAACGCATGGACTGAGGCGATCACCCCGGACCGGGTCAGGAAGGTCCCAAAGATGGTGAGCGCGAAGGTGGCTATCACAAGCAGGAAGTTCCACGCCTGAAGCATCCCCCGCCGGCGCTGCACAATGGCTGAGTGGATGAACGCTGTTGCGGTGAGCCACGGAAGGAACGAAGCGTTCTCGACCGGGTCCCATGCCCAATATCCACCCCAGCCGAGCACCTCGTACGACCACCACGCACCGATCAGGATGCCAGATGTAAGGAACACCCATGCAATGAGTGACCAGCGGTGCGTCCTGTCGAGCCATGTGCGACCGAAATCGCCCCGAATCAGCGCAGCCACGGCGAATCCAAAGGGAACGGTGAACCCGACGTACCCGATATAGAGCAGGGGTGGGTGGACCGCCATCATGAAGTTGTTCTGGAGCAGCGGGTTCGGTCCCCTGCCATCAACAGGCATCACCGATTCGACGAACGGCCACCACGATGAGTCCACACACCCGATCGAGCCAGCTTGTGTACACACTGCAAACGGGTTCGCAGCAGTGGCCATGAGACCGAACCAGAAGACTGCAACGGCACCCATGACCGCTAGAGCGAGAACGCCGAGTCCGTCGTTGTCGCCCATCTGTCTCCACACCAGCCAGATGAACCCTGCGAGTACGAGTCCCCACAGAACGATGGAACCTTCAAGCGCTGCCCATGCGCCTGCGAAGAGGAAGAGCAGTGGCGTGGTCAGCGATGTGTTGTTGGCGATGTACGCGATCGAGAAGTCTGAGTTGAGGATCCCGATCTCGAGCAGGACGAACGATGTGATCGCTGCCCCCAAAAGGACCGACGTGGGGAGCCTGAGCTTCGATGCGTCGCCTGTGCGCGAGTACCGGATCCCCTGGATGACGATGCCTATTGCAGCACCAAGAGCGATGAAGATCGCGAGGTATCCGGCGAGAGCGATCATGAATCAGTACAGCTGTGGTCCGTCCGGTCGTAATCCTCAGCATCCGTGCGATACTGCTCGTCGTGTTTGACGAACATCTCTGATGAGGCGAACTCCTCACCGTCCCACGTGCCTCCCACAACGACCATGATGCCATCCTGGAACAGTTGGGGAGGAGCGCCCACGTGTACGACCGAGACCGTTGTGTCACAGTCCTCGACGGTGAACGCCACCGTTGCCTCGTTCTCAACCACAGACCCGGGGACGACGCGACCTGCCAACCGGAGACTCGCATCACTGGCGTCACGGGCCTGAAGCTCTGCAGGTGTGTTGTAGTACACAAGCGAAGAGCTCAGGTTCACCATCAGGAACCCAAGGACCCCGATGATGACGACCGCCGGGATCACGAAGCGGGCGTATCTCCTCACGCGCTACCAGCCAGCTTCTTGCGAGCTTTGGTAATTCGAATTGCAATGGAGGTGGTGAACAGGACGAGCGCTCCGTAGGTGAGCCCGTATGCAAGGAGTACCCAATTCCACTCGACAGATGGATCCATCAGACACCTCCTGCGAGGTCTGGTGCAACGACGGCGTCGCCAGCAGCGGGTCCCTGATGGGACTGTTCCTCGATCGTGATCTCATCTTCGAGGTGGGCAAGTTCCATACGTTTGATCATCATCGCGACGTACATCACAGTGAAGCTCGCAACTGCTATCAGCAGCGTCACGACCATTGACGTGTCCATATCTGGCCCTTCTGGCCTGATGATCGTCGGAGCCTGGTGGAGCGATCGCCACCAGACTACGGAGAAGTGGACGAGCGGGACCTGGATGATGGCGACGACCCCAAGGATCGACGCTCGCTTGGCTCTAACCTCGAGGTTGTCCGTGGTTCGGCGCAGAGCGAGGTAGCCGAGGTACACGAAGAACATGATCGCCGTCAGGGTGAGCCTTGCATCCCAGGTCCACCAGACGCCCCATGTTGGCTTGGCCCATGTCATCCCCAATGCAATGGCGAGACCTGTGAAGAACACACCGATCTCTGCAGACGAATGTGCCAGGCGATCCCACTTGAGGCTCTTCTTCCACAGGTACATCGCCGACCCGAACATGGTGATTCCGAAGGCGAGATAGGCAAGCCACGCCGCAGGTACATGCACGTACATGATGCGCGACAGCTGACCCTGGACCGCATCAGGCGACACCGACATCGCTGCCACGAAGGTGACGAGCCCTGCCACTGCCATGACAACCCACGGCCACACCGACGAGGGGCTCAGCTCGCTCTGTTCGGGCGATGTCATCCGGTCTCCTGAAGTGTGCGTGCAGACAGGACCCCTGCAACCCCAAGCAACAGGGTCACAATGGTCATCATCAGTATCCACGCAAGGCTACTGCGGCCATAGCGCAAGGATTCGAATGTTTGCGTGGCCCCGATGAGCAGGGGAACAGACAACGGAGCGACAAGGAGCGGAACAAGCGCCGCAGCAGAGCGACCGGTGGAGACGATCCCTGCAGCAAGTGTCCCAAGCAGTGACAACCCCGCTGCGACGAGGAGGATCACGAGCGGCATCCACTCGAACCCGACGAGCGGGATGTCGTAGAGCACGATCGTCACGAACACGAGCACAGTCTCGAAAACGACGAGAAGCAGGAAGCTTGCGAGTGATCTCCCAACGTACGCGGCTGCGGGGTCGATGCCAGCGAGGGCGACCTGGTCCCTCTGAGCCTGTGTCTCAGTGTTGGTCTGGCGCACAGCGATGAGGACACCAAAGAGCATGACGATCACCCAGAACATGCCGAGTCCGATCGCTTCGAGCGTCCTGGTATCCGTGCCGATGGCGAGAGGCACGAGGAGGAGGGCTATCGCACCGAACGGGAGGGTCACCCATAGGACCTCGCCGGAACGCCTCTCTCGCAGAAGGTCCCTGCGGGTGATCGTGAACGCCTGGGTCCAGAACCCTGTCATGAAAGGGTTCCTCCGGCGATCTCTGCGAACTCTGTCGCAACTCTCAGCACACGCTCCTTGTCATGGGATACGAGCACTGCTGCGCCACCAGCATCGAGTGTGCGGGCTACGAGGGCGTCGACGAGTTCCACAGCATCTGCATCGAGCGCAGAGTGGGGTTCATCGAGGAGCAGAAGGTCTGGTTTCGTCATGAGCACTCGGGCAAACTCGGCCCTGCGTTGCATCCCGTGACTGCATACCTCTGCCCTACGATTCGCGGCGCCAGCAAGTCCGACAGCGGCAAGTGACCTGTCTGCCTCTTCCGGGTCGATTCCCATGGCGTGGGCGACGAAGCCAAGGTTCTCCGAAAGGGTCATCTCCGGAAACAGGCCCGGTGTATGGCCCACATATCCGATTCTGGTCCGGATGTCATATCGCTCGTCGGTTGCCACGTCGACGCCGAACACCGTTGCGGTCCCTGACGCTGGCATGATCAGCGTCGCTATGAGCCTCAGAAGAGTTGTCTTCCCTGCACCATTGCCACCGAAGATCCCAATGGCGTCACCCCCGTTGATCGAGAGGTTGATATCACGCAGAATATGAGTCGCACCAACGCGCACCGAAACTGATTCGAGGTCAACGATCGGCGAGGTTCCAGACACGAGTCGGAGTGTATTGCACAAGAGGAGGTCCGCCTTCCGCTTTCTGCTTCTTCTCTTGCGGACAGCGGATCGCAGTAGACGGAGTGCGGTTCAGGTATACCCCCGGGGGTGTATACTTCTGAGGGAATAACACCCCGTCGGCGGGCGTTGAACCGGCGACCAACAAACAACTGGAGATACTTTTTCATGGCCACAGTAGATATCACCAAAGAGACCCTTCAGTCCACGATCGAGGACAACGAGATCGTCCTCATCGACTTCTGGGCTGGCTGGTGCGGTCCCTGCAAGTCCTTCGCCCCCACGTACGAGGCGTCTTCAGAGAAGCACCCCAACATCGTTTTCGCCAAGGTCGACACCGAGGACCAGCAGGAAGTCGCAGCTAACTTCGGCATCCGCTCGATCCCGACGCTCGTCGCCTTCCGCGACCAGGTCGGCATCTTCTCCCAGCCAGGCGCCCTTCCGGGCGAGGCTCTTGAAGACCTGATCACCCAGATCGAAGGTCTCGACATGGATGCCATCCGTGAAGAGATCGCCTCGGAGGAAGCGAAGGCAGACGCCGACGCAACCACATAGGGATTTGCCTCCCAGCTACATAGGTACGTAGCAGAAACGACCC
Source organism: Actinomycetes bacterium (assembly GCA_023336765.1). Classification (GTDB taxonomy): domain Bacteria; phylum Actinomycetota; class Acidimicrobiia; order Spongiisociales; family UBA5794; genus JAMBLL01. The sequence continues at coordinate 13,543 of JAMBLL010000088.1, forward strand.
GGACTCTTTCGAGTCCGGGTCGTTTTGCGTGGTCAGCCGTCAGCCGTCAGCGAAGAAGAGTTCCACGTGACCTATCGGTCATCCGATCTCGAAGGATCCGCCTGGCTCAAGCCTGCCGTTGATCTGGATCTCGACACGATGCGTACCCGGGTAATGCGTGCGGGTTGAGAGCTGAGCGACCGAGATCAGCTTTGAAACGGTGGCGGTGCCGTGCGGACTCAGCGATCGTTCCCCTCCCTTGAACACCTTGGGACTGGTTGATCCGTTCGCCTTGACGAAATGAACAACGATGTCGACCAACGCGTTGCTCGGTTCAGCGCTCGGGTTCACAAGATCGACGGTGACCCGAACAGAATCACCGATGTCGACCTCCCCGGGTTCCACGAAGACGCTCTCGACTCGCGTCGGAGAGTCCGCGCCGTACCCAAGGACTGCGAGTGCACCGGGATCGCCCTGTTTGATCAACGTCCTCAAACCGTGTCGGACGAGTCTGCGTCTATTGTCATCTTCGTTCCACCACAGCTCCGCAGTTCGCACAACGACTTCTGGGTGATCCTTGGCGATGTCATTCAGGTTGTTCGCAACTGACCGCCGGACGTACTCCTCCTCGTCATCCTTGAGTAGTTCGAGCAATTCCAGCACAGGTGTCGGATCTTCACGGAATCCCTTGAGCTGTGGAGCCCACGGAAGTCGAGGACGTGTCCCCTCTGACACGAGGCGTCGGACATGGACGCTGTCATCGTGTGCCCAGACGCGGAGGCGACCGAGTGTCTCATCGGGATACCTCTCGAGATAGGCACGGATACTGAATTCCGCCGTGAACCGCTTCGTCAACTCGTACTGGGCGGCCATCGCCTCCTCGAAGTGGTCGGTGCCGTGATCAGCGACGAAGAACACGAAGGGCAAGTACCGGAAACCCTCCATCCCAGTGAGCCCAGGTTCGCCGATCTCGGGGCCGACGGAGCGTGTGACAATCTCAAGAGCCTCTCGCCGATCCGCAGGGAGGGTCTCGGCCAACGCATCCGAAATCTGCCGCGCTCGGGGAGTCAGCTCGAGTTGGTCGTATCCGTCAAGGGCGAGGGAGACGAATGGTTCCTTGTCGAACGAGGGATATACAGCAAGAACCATGCCGGCAACGATCGCCGGGATGTCAGGTCCAAATGAATTCTTAAGAGGTTCCGCCATTGGGGACGCACACTACTGCGCGGCAACGACACGAAAGCGACCCACACCTCTGGCTCATCTGATATGCGAACAGACATCTTCCATCCCCGCGCCCGTTCTGATACTATCGGTATACCGATAGCATTATCGGTATACCGATAATGGAGGCCCATGGACTGGCAGAATCCACTACGTTCGATCTCCCCGACCGTCGATGCCGATGTGCTCCAGGTTCTCGCACGAACACACGAACCGGTAACGGGCAACAGGCTCGCACAACTCGCCGGACGTTCGTACGCACAGGTCCATGCTGTGGTGGGTCGTCTTGTCGATCACGGGATTGTCGACGTCCAGCAGGTCGGCCGGACATATGCCTATAGCTTGAACCGAAGCCACTCGTTGGCCAACGGGATCACTGCGAGCGTCGCGGCTCCCGAAGATGTGGAGTCATCCATTCGCGACGCCGTGACCGGGTGGGCGATCCAACCTGCATCCGTCGCGATATTCGGTTCTGCTGCGCGCAGGACAGCAACACACCAAAGCGATGTTGACCTCCTCATCATCCGTGACGACGACGTCGACGAGGATGACCCGGTGTGGTCAGGTCAGGTCGGGGACCTTGCCCACACAGTCGAGACGATATCCGGCAACCGAGTCCAGATTGTTGACCTCCGCGAATCGGAGCTCAACGAGACCACCGCCGATCAGCAGCCGCTCATCGCATCTCTTCAGTATGACGCTCGGACCCTCGCCGGCACGGAGATTCGCGAACTCACAGCTGAGCGGGTAGCGCCCGGATGAGCCGAAGCAGGC
>JAMBLL010000089.1 GCA_023336765.1 Actinomycetes bacterium
ACCGGGAATGGGGAACGCTGCAAGCGCTCTCCGTGTGTGACCTCCCGGATCGCCCATCTGAAGTCGCCTTGCCATGATGGCATCGATGGCCGTACCTGAGATCACGCCGAGTTGGCCAGTGACCGACACGGCGCGTGCGAGTCGCCAGTCTGACACGGCGGCACCCATTCCTCCCTGGATGATGAGTGGGTGCTCGAGATTCATGGTTTTTCCGGTTTCTTCTGATGGAGGGCAGATGTGCCGAGCGACGTTGGACGCTCACGCTTTCGACCACACAACGATAGACGTGGTTTCGTGCTTCCTTGTGAATCTACCGGACGTGCCGCCTTCCACCCGAACGGTTCACCCGCGTAGGGATGATGGGTGATCTAGAGGGAGTGCAGCGTTACCATCTGGCGACGATGAGTAATACCACTATCAAGATCGTTGAAATTACCGACAACGCGAGAGACAAGATCATCGCCCTGCGTGAGGGGGAAGGACTCGATGACCTCCACCTCGGACTCCGAATCACCGGAGTCGGGCCACAGGGTTTCGTCTATGAGACCGCGTTCCTGAGATCAGAAGACGTCGGGAGCACAGACATCGTCGAGGACCACGACGGTCTCCCTGTCGCGATCTCTCTCGACTCCGTCGACACACTCCGTGGGGCCGTGCTTGACCTTTCTGGCGACGGATCGGGTCCAGGGCTTGTCATGCGGAACCCGAATGTTCCCAGCCCACCACTCGACAGCGCTGACCTCGGAGACCTCGAACTCACAGGCACCACAGAGGACAAGATCAGAACGTTGCTGCATGAACGCATCAATCCCGCAATCGCATCCCATGGGGGAGTCGCATCCCTCATCAAGGTCGAAGGACCGATCGCACATCTCGAACTCGGCGGTGGATGCCAGGGCTGCGGACTTGCTGCCGTGACACTTCGACAGGGAATCGAAAAGGCGATCCTCGACGCGATCCCTGAGATCGAAGAGGTTGTCGATGTGACGGACCACGCAATGGGGACCAACCCCTTCTACGCCTGAGCTGCCTACACGTTCGCTTCTGCGTCGATGAGGTCCTCGTTCGCATCGATCAGATTGAGGACACCAAGTGCCTCCTCGAGTTCCTCGGCATATGCTGAACGTTCGGAGCGCGTGCCAGATAGCAGACCTCTGTTCGCAGCGGCCTTGATACCGGATGCGAACAGCGTCGTCGACACGGCCTCGGCGGTCTCGATGATCCCCTCCGCCAGTAGTTGATTGCCCATCCGCAGACACAACTCCTTCAATTCGTCCTCAGTCACCTGGGCGTTCGCGAGAACACCCAGGGTCTCTGCGACTACGAAGTAGGCCTCGAGAAATGGTCTGAGGACGATCGGACTCTTCGCTGGGCGCATGGCGTCAAGGTTGATGTCCATGATCCCGGTCGATTGGTCCACTGCACCGTAGCGCTCGATTTCCGACCTGACCTGGACCTCAAAGTCACGTGATGATGGAAAGAAGAACTCGAACTTCAGGAAGTCTCTCAGGCGTAGTGTCTGCTCAACGATCGCATCCTCTGTGAGCGGACGCTCATCGATTGCCAACATGCCGATCGCCAGTTCGATGATCCCGGCAACGACGAAGAAATGGATGATCGTGTTGCGGTAGTACGCCGCGAGAAGTCGCTCATCAGGACCGATGGCATAGACACGTTCGGTGAGGCCGTCGGTCCTACGGGTAACGCCACTAGCGACAAGGGCCTCGAGAGCATTTTCGACGTCTTCGACAGAGAACACGGCCGGGTCGAACGTTGTAGGCAGATCACGTTCGATGACGAAGTCCAGGAAGGGTTCGAGAACCTCCATCGTCTCGGCGAGCGTGAGTCCACGGTTCTCCTGAGAGAGAAGAGCCAGCGTCACGAGGCTGATAGATGTGATCGGAGTGATGTTGTTGATAGCGTTGCTGACCTCGAACGCAAGCTTGGGAAGGACGTTGCGACCATCGGGTGATTGCAAGTCGACGTCCCTGGCAACGTGCTCGCTCATCATGATCGCCTGCCCAAAGCGCAGATGAATGCTCCCATTCTTGTGCCGGAGCCCCAGGATGAACTTGATCGCCCACGCAAGAGACTCGCTCTCCTTGTTGCGACCGCGTTGCTCAGCGGCATACGAGGAGATGTCGGATATCTGGTCGTAGTTGATCGAAACAGGTACCAGCGCAACGTCGTCAGCGATCCCGCGCTGGTAGGCATCTGCAACGTATGACAGCATCCCGAGTTGTGGCTCCCTGAGCTTTCCGCTGCGAGACCTGCCTCCCTCGATAAACCACTCGAGTGTGAATCGTTTCTCGAGGAGGTAGTCCAGGTACTGGCGCAGCACGAACTTGTACGGCTCATTCTCCTTGAACGACCTTCTGATGAAGAAGATCCCTGACCGTCGCAACAGGGGTCCCACGAGGAAGAAGTTCATGTTGATCCCGCCGGCCGTGTGGTTCAGGGGCAACATGTTCTCGTACAACACATGTTCGAGGACAAGGTGATCGAAGTTCGACTTGTGGGAGGGAAGGAACACGATCGGGTTGTCGCCGGCCTCTTTGTAGACGTCGAGCAGGTCATTGATCGAGTACTCGACACTCTGATGGGCCATCGCTATCAGCTTGGACACGATCCCGTTCACAACGTCGATCACGTATGGCGAGTGCTGCGCGGCAATCTCCTTGAGGTAGCGCTTCGTACGCATCTCCATGCGCTTGACAGGTTTACCGCTCTCGACTGCGAGCTTCGCCACCCC
>JAMBLL010000090.1 GCA_023336765.1 Actinomycetes bacterium
GACATTGCTGTTGTCGTACTGCCTCGTACGTGCTTCGTGCTACTGGATGGAACCGCAACACCCCGCTGAAATCCGAAGCGCCGCTTTGGCAGACGGCGAAGGAAGCAGACATCCTTCCTGGTGCGCGACGTGACGCAGAGACTTCCGGACGATTTACGATCTACGATCTACGATCTACGATCTACGATCTACGATTTACGATTCGCTGAGTCAGAAGAGCCTGAGCTTGTCCGAGTCCGTGCCACGCAATAGGTCGTAGTCAACTTCCACCCACTCGATTCCGCGGTCATCGCACAAGAGCTTGGCCTGTGGCTTGATCGATTGCGCTGCGAAGATGCCTCGCACAGGTGCAAGGCGGGTGTCGCGGTTGAGGAACTCGAGATACCGCGTCAGCTGCTCCACGCCGTCGATCTCTCCCCTGCGTTTGATCTCGATCGCAATAGTGCCGCCGCTGGCGTCCCTGCACAGCAGGTCGACGGGACCGATTGGCGTTGGGTACTCGCGCCTGACCAACTCGACACCATCACCGAATGTCTCAGGACGCTCAGCCAGCAGGCGTTGCAGTTCGAGTTCCACACCGTCCTTCTGCAGACCTGGGTCCTCCCCCATCTCGATCTCGGTCTCGAAGTGGATCTCGGCGAACTCGATGATGAGCTTCTCACCCTTCGGATTGACGACAACCCAGGTATGCCCATCATCGATCAGCGTGTTGGGAGCGTTCATCCAATTGAGTGGCTTGTAGGCACCGCCGTCGGCGTGGACGGCAACGCATCCGTCAGCCTTCACCATCACGAGTCGTGTGGCCGGCGGGAGATACGCCGTCAACCGGCCCTCGTAACGAACTGTGCATTCAGCGATTCGGATCCGCATGAGGCGTGAGACTACTCCTCACCGCGCCATCCCGATCCGACGGCGCTGACAGCCGTTCCGCTCATCTCACGAGTTCCGGAAAACGGAAGACGGATAGCGGAAAACCCCTAACCAATCGACCCTTCCATCTGAAGTTCGATGAGTCTGTTGAGTTCGACGGCGTACTCCATAGGAAGCTCGCGGACGATGGGTTCGATGAACCCCGCAACGACCATTGCGGTGGCTTGTGCCTCGGTGAGACCTCTGCTCATCAGATAGAAGAGCTGGTCCTCACCGACCTTCGAGACACTTGCCTCGTGACCGATGTCGACGTTCGACTCTTCGATCTCCATGTACGGGTAGGTGTCTGAACGCGAGTCCTCATCGAGGAGAAGCGCATCGCACATCACATACGACTTGGCGTTATCCGCGCCTTCTTCGACATGGACAAGGCCCCGATACGCCGAACGTCCGCCACCCTTGCTAATCGATTTCGATGTGATCAGCGAGGTCGTGTTCGGTGCAACGTGGACCATCTTTGCACCCGCATCGAGAATCTGGCCTGTGTTGGCAAAGGCGATCGAGAGCACTTCACCGTGGGCGCCCTCCTCCATCAGCCAAACTGCCGGATACTTCATGGTGAGACCGGAACCGAGGTTTCCATCGATCCACTCCATCGTGGCGTTCTTGTACGCAGCTGCACGCTTGGTGACAAGGTTGAGGACGTTGTTCGACCAGTTCTGAATGGTGGTGTACCGGCAGCGGCCACCCTCCTTGACAACGACTTCGACAACAGCTGCATGCAGTGAGTCTGAGGTATACGTCGGCGCAGAGCAGCCCTCGACGTAATGGCAGAAGGCCCCCTCGTCGACAATGATCAGCGTCCGCTCGAACTGCCCCATGCTCTCAGCGTTGATCCGGAAGTATGCCTGGAGCGGTTCCTCGAGGTGCACGCCTGGCGGTATGTAGATGAACGATCCTCCCGACCACACTGCCGAATTCAACGCGGCGAACTTGTTGTCATTCGGAGGGATGATGGTGCCGAAGTACTCCTGAACAAGTTCCGGATAGTCCCTTACTGCAGTGTCCATGTCACAGAACAGGACGCCGAGTTCAGCGAGATCTTCCCTGTTGCGGTGATAGACCACCTCAGATTCGTACTGTGCGGTGACGCCAGCGAGAAACTTGCGTTCGGCCTCGGGGATACCGAGCTTCTCGTAGGTCTCCTTGATCGAGTCCGGGACCATGTCCCAGTCCTTGGCCTGACCCTCGGTCGGCTTGATGTAGTAGTAGATGTCGTCGTAGTCGATCGAATCGAGTCGGCCACCGCCACCCCACGTCGGGGTCGGCCTTGCGAGGAATCGCTTGTATGACTTCAGACGGAAGTCGAGCATCCACTCGGGTTCCTTCTTCATCGATGACATCGTGCGGATCAACTCTTCATCGAGACCCTTTTCGGGTTTGAAGACGTAATCCTCTTCGTCTGACCATCCAAGTTCGTAGTTGCCAAGATCAATGTCAACAGTGGTCACGATTGCTCCTCAATACATTCCACTACGCGGCTAGGTGAAATGAGTGTACTCGCGTCAGAAACGGTTCCACACGGAATCATTCAGCCATCAGCTGACAGCCGACAGCCATCAGCAAGAAATGCCCCGGAGCTGCGACCGCGAACTGTCAGCTCGCTTCCGATTGTCCACACTCCGATAGTTCGGAACTGAGCTTGTGTCCGACACCGTTATAGAGGTACGCGTTGCGGTTCACCCGGGGGGTCGGTCTTCACCCATTCCCATTCGCAGCCCCCCGGGCGAGCCGCACCGAGCCTTCCACATATCTGAAGGGTGGCACTTGATTGGCGGGGTCCGGCGTCCGAAGGATTGCGCAACAACTTCATTGCTGACAGCTGACAGCTGACAGCTCTTCCTCTAAAAGACCTGGTCGCACCAGGGTGCACTGATGGTTCTGAACATACGTTGCATGCGGTCGATGTCTGCTTTTGGACCGCGGATTCGGCCTGCCTCACCATACGCACGGGCATCGCCGCCGCCGAGATACAGCGCACCGAGGACGTCCACATCCAAGTCGAGCACGGCCGTTGAGTCCGTTCGCTCACATGTTCCGACTCCGCCTGTCACGACCAGGCGATATGACCCGTCGGTCGCCGGTCGATAGGAATCCACGATGCCGAATTCGACCGTCCCGTCCTCCTCGTATGTGCGGCTGGTGAGTGCGCGCTCCACGTCGAGAACTCGTATCCACAATGCGTCGTACAGGATGGTTGCACCGATCCTCCTCGGTTCACGAACCATCATCATGACATCATCGTCAACGGCCACGTTCCAGAACTTGACCTTCGGGCATCCATCGATGCTGGTGACATAGGACCACAGGGATGCCTTGGCCACAGGTGTCGCAGCTATCAGTTCGATAACCACGACCTCGCCATTTGCGTGCCCGTCGTCGGCCTCGCTGCCCTTCTGTCGGTACATGACATAACCGTCGGGCCCATCAGGACCGTCGTGAACGACGATACGTTTGCTCGTTCTGCCACGCTTCATCCAGTCCTCGTCGAGAAGGGTTTCGTGCGCCCACCACAGGTCGTCTCTGGCGAACATGCCAGGGGTGTCTCTGCACACGGCGTCGAACACGGCGGGAAGCACCTCCTTCGCCTGATCCGAAGTGATACGACGTACTCTGTCGACCTGGATGTCTTCTCTGAAATCAACGAGCGGGCCGTCCATCGATCGCGAGACCGCATACGTCGCGACGCCGTAGCCATGGCGGCCGTAGATACCACTCTCAGAGGCCCAGAGGCCCGCAACCGGAAACCCGTTCGCAACGGCATTGTCCAGGTGTTCGGTCATCATCGCGTTCAGCAGTCCCATTCGGCGATGGGTCGGGAACACTGTCACGACCGTCGTCCCCTCCATCTTGACAGTACCCCCGGGGACTGTGAGCGTCAGGTCGAAGCCTCCGAACGTTCCAACGATGGATTCCCCCTCAAAGGCAGCCAGGGTTCGCTCAGGCGGCAACGTGTGACGGAAGTGCTCGGGTTGATCCTCTGCCTGGAGGTCTGAGGAGAAGCCTTCCATGAACGCCGTGACGAACGCCGGGTACTCGTCTGTTGTTACCGGCCTGATGGTGATGTCGCGCATGACATCATCCTACGCACCGGCGCCGGTGCTCCGCTACGGCACTAGGGTCGAATCAGACGAATTACAAGGAGACCATGTCAGACGTACGCATCGCAGTCCAGATCCACCCTCAGCATGCGGACTATGCAGACATTCGTAGGGCAGCGTCTGAAGCCGAAGAACTCGGCGTCGACGTGCTCTACAACTGGGACCACTTCTACCCGCTCTACGGCGGTGAGCCAGATGCCACCGTTGGAAAGCACTTCGAATGCTGGACGATGCTTGGAGCGTGGGCCGAAGCGACAGAGAAGATCCGCCTCGGTGCGCTGGTCACCTGCAACTCCTACCGCAATCCCCAACTGCTCGCTGATATGGCGAGGACAGTCGATGTGATCTCCGGAGGGAGGCTGATCCTCGGTATCGGCTCCGGGTGGTTCGAGAAGGACTACGACGAGTACGACTATGAGTTCGGAACCGCGATCGGCAGACTTCATGCTCTCGATGCCGCCATGCCAGTCATCAAGGACCGTCTGGCACAACTCGACCCGCAGCCAACCGGAAGCCTCCCGATCCTGATCGGCGGTGGCGGAGAGAAGGTGACCCTTCGCATCGTGGCGCAGTACGCGGATATTTGGCATGGCTTCGGCGATATCGAGACATACACCCACAAGTCGAACGTTCTCGACGAATGGTGTACCAAGGTCGGCCGCGATCCTTCGGCTGTGGAACGCTCCGTCGGTGTCTCACCTGACAAGATCGAACTCGGGGACGCCTACAAAGCCGCGGGAGCCAACGAGATCACGATCGGCATCAACGGCCCGGACTACGACATGGGCGCGGTGAAGGAATGGCTCGCGTGGAGGGACGGATCGTAGATCGTAAATCGTAAATCGTAAATCGTAAATCGACTCTGAATCTGGAAGCGAGCCTGCGAGCTATCAGCGAGGCGCCAGCCGAGCTACGCCAAGCCTCCTCTTTGCCAGACTTCGACGAGTTCTCGATACTGGTCGACACGGTCGACGAGTTCATCGTGTGTTCCCTCGGCAATGATGACCCCGGCATCGACGACAACCACCCGATCTGCACGCTCGGCTGAGCGCAGCCGATGGGCGATCACAATGGAGGTACGGTTAGTGAGGAGAGCGCTCAGGGCGTGCTCGACCTTTACCTCTGTTTCGGGGTCGAGATTGGATGTCGCCTCATCGAGGACGATGATGGCGGGGTCCGCAAGGAAGGCACGGGCCAGAGCCACCAGCTGGCGCTCACCTGCTGAGAACCTCGACCCACGTTCTCTGACCTCGGTATCGAGGCCCTCAGGAAGGTTCGCGATCCACTCGTCGATCCGCATCTCCTCGAGAACCCGCCAGACGTCCTCATCCGTTGCGTCGGGCTTTGCGTACACCAGGTTCTCGCGCAGTGAGCCTGAGAACAGGAAACTGTCCTGGGGGATCAACGCCAAGGTATCGACCCTCGATTCACGCGTCACATCCTTGAGGTCGACACCGTCCACACTCACGGAGCCCCGGGACGGGTCGTAGAAACGCATCACCAGCTTCGCAAGCGTCGACTTGCCAGAACCGGTCTCACCAACGATCGCCACCCGCTCACCAGCGCCCACGGACAGCCTGACATCGTGGAGCACCGGCGTCCCGTCGAGATAGCTGAAATCGACATCACGCAAGTCAACGGATCCTTGGACCGGGTCCGGCAGATCGAATGCGCCTGGACGTTCATCGACCGCTACTGGTTCGTCCAGCAGTTCGAACAATTTCGCCAGTGCCGCAAGAGCCGACTGGAGCAGGTTGTACACGTTCGACAGGTTGATGATCGGTTGGAAGAACCAGTCGAGATAGAGCAGGAACGCAACAAGCGTCCCGATGGTCATGGATCCGTCGATCACCCTCGACGCGCCGATGGCGAGGGCAGCAACAATGGCGACGATGCGAAGGAACGCGACGACCGGGAAATACCACGAGATCGCACGTGCGGCAGCCATGTTCGCTTCGAAGTGGCGTTCGTTTACCCGCCCGAACGATGTCGCCTGATCACCCTCCTGGGTGAACGCCTGCACGACACGTACACCGCTGATTCCCTCCTGGAGGGATGAGAGCACAATTCCGATCCGTTCGCGGACCTGGTCGTATGCACGCCTGGCCTGGCGTTGGAACACGACCGTCACACCGAGGAGGACACCAACCACAATGAACACTGACAGAGCCATCTGCCAGTCAACAAGCGCCAGGGCGACCGTAACGCCAACGACGGTCAGCAGGTTGCTCAGAGCGAGAACCGCTCCATCTGAGGCGAATTCCTGGAGAGATTCGATATCGGATGTCATCCGCGACACGAGAACGCCGCTCTTGGTCCTTGAGAAGAATCGCATGTCGAGCCGCAGCAACTTGCCGAACACAACCTCGCGCAACTGCACCAGGTAGCGTTCCCCGACGTAGGCAACGGTCCATTGAGAGACCATGGTCACGAAGTACTGGATGACGAGCAGGCCAACATAGATTCCAGCCGCCTTGATGATGACGCTCTTGTCACCAAGGGCGATGCCGTTGTCGATCCCCCCGCGAACGACAAGAGGTCCGAGGAGGCGCACCGCCGTAGCAACGAGCGTGATCGCTATCGCCCCGGCGAAGGACCAACCAAGACCATGAGACAGACGAGCTGCACGCGTAACAAGACGGCCGGGCCGTTCCACCTTGTAGTCACCAGCTGAACCCATATATCTCATACGTTCACCGAATCATCGGTGGTGGCAAGCACCTCTGCGTACCTCGTGACGCTACGCAGCAACTCATCGTGTGGCCCGAAAGCAACGAGCTTGCCAGCCTCGATGAACGCAACGTTGTCAACGATCGCAAGCGTTGAAGTGCGGTGAGCGACGATCACAGTCGTCCGCCCGGACATCACCTGCCTCAGCGCCTCCTGAATTTCCGCCTCGACAACCGCATCGACGGACGATGTCGCGTCGTCGAGGATCAGCACCCGTGGGTCACGGACAACTCCACGGGCAAGGCTCACCCTTTGGCGTTGACCACCAGACAGGGTCGCCCCACGCTCGCCCACAACCGTGTCGTACCGATCCGGCATGTCACAGATGAAGTCATGAGCCCTCGCAAGCCGGGCTGCCGAGCGGACCTGGTCGTCCGTGGCCATAGGAGCACCAACACGGATGTTCGCGGCAACCGACGCAGAGAAGAGGAACGTCTCCTGGAACACCACAGACACCTCGTGGCGTAACTGGTCGAGGCTGAGTTCACGGACGTCGACCCCGTCGAGGAGGACGGCGCCAGCTGACACGTCATAGAACCTGGGGATCAGGTGCGCAAGAGTTGACTTGCCGGACCCGGTGACACCCACGATGCCTACAGATGTCCCACCCTCGATCGTGAAAGAGACGCCATCGAGTACGGTGGTCCCGTCCGGATACGCAAAGGACACATCGACGAATTCGACCTCCCCGGGCCCCTGAGGAAGAACAACAGGGTCCGCGGGATCGTCGATCTCGGGATCGGTCTCAAGCAGCATGTCGATTCTCGATGCTGCTGCAGCTGAGCGAGGGAGGTTCGCAAAGAACCAGCCGGTGATCATCAACGGCAGGACCATCACTGCCAGGTACTGGGTGAAGGCCACAAACTCGCCGATCGTGATCTGCCCATCAACGACGCGAATACCTCCCACCGCCAGAACGGCAACGGTCCCAAGAGCTGGAATGATCTCGAAGAGTGGCCGGTGGATCGCCCGTTGTCTGGCCATGCCCATCGATGAGTCGAATATGACCTCGGCCTTTTCGTCGAGCCGTCCCTGCTGCTGGGCCTCCTGCCCGTAGCTCTTGACGACTTCGATGCCTGAGACGCTCTCCTCAACGACATGGGAGAGTTCAGAGAGTCGCTCCTGGAGATCAAAGGAGTAGCCGACGACTTTGCTTGCGAAACGCCCGGACGTGAACAACAAAGCGGGAACCATCAACGCTGCTACTCCGCCGAGCACAGGGTCGATGATGATGAGCACGATCGCCACGACCAGGAACATGACGAGGTTCGCCACGGTGATCGGCAACATCGCAAGAATCAGTCTGAGCTGAGAAAGGTCAGATGATGCACGCGCCATCAACTCACCCGTCGACGTGACATCATGGAAGCTGAAGGCCATGCGCTGGATATGGGTGAAGATCCGGTTCCGGATGTCCGCCTCTGCCCGATACGACAGCTTGAACCCGAAATACCTTCGCAGGGCCACTCCCACCGCCTGGATCGCTCCGGCGACCAGGATGGCGATGAGGATCGGCCACACCATGGTCATGTCCTCTGCCGTGGTTGCCTCGTCGATAACTGCACCAACGAGGTACGGGATCGTGACGATCATTGCCATCCACAGGAGGGCACCGGCAATGGACCTCGCGGCTATGGCGCGGTAGTTATTGAGAAGCCTGCCGAGGAGGTTCACTCCGCTGCGAAGATCTCTCAGTCTCGACCGTTGCTCCTTCATCACAAGAAGCGTACCGGTCACGCGCATCGCTCAAAGCCGTCCAAGCAGCGGTCACGAGTATCGGTGCTGCGACAACCGCTACGCCAACGAAGTAGAACAGAATGAGGATCACGCCAAGGGCGCCGAAGGCTGCCACAGCTGAACGTGTGTCAGCTGGCATCAGATTGAGGGCGAACCATGCCCCCGCAGCAAGGACGACCTCAACAATGAGCGCAACGAAGGCCGAGTGCTGAACCGGACGAGGAGGGCCGAATCGGTAGATGGCCCACAGCATCCCGAAGACCCAAACAGCGACCAGGAGGACAAGGAAGAATTGGGCAAAAGAGACAGACCCGAGCTCGAGCGCCGAGCTGATCTCATCCCAGATCGTCTCGCCGAAAATCAGCAACGAGTACCCGA
>JAMBLL010000091.1 GCA_023336765.1 Actinomycetes bacterium
GATGAGACGGGATCGTCGGATTCGTCGATTCGTGCCATATCGGTGGATCCTACATGCCCGCAGACAACGGCACATATGAACGAGCAAGGCTCCGAAAGTACATACGCCGCGCACACCCGTTGGATCCGATTGTCGTTGAGAGGCCTGGACCGCCCATATCGCCGGATATGAACGCGGTATGCGTACGAGATGCACCCTTCTTGTCATGGACGCCAGGGCTTGCCGGATGTACGATGTTGGGACAGAGTTGCACTGCCCGCAGCCGGGGTATTCGTTGGCGAGCGCCTACGAAAGGAGCAGAGGGCGTGCCGGTTGATCACATCCGGGGTGGGAGTTACCTCTGTGGGAGTTTCTGCTCGAAAGGAGACGATCAAGATGAGAAGGCTAGGCGCACTGCTCTTGTTGGGCGCATTGACGGTGGCATTACTGCCTGCGGCACCGGCGCTCGCGAAGAATCCGCTACAAGCCGAGACTGAGTACACACTTGACCTCACGAACACAGTCGTCGATGGCTACCTGCTGGCGTGGGTAGGAACGATCGACGGGGACATCGAGGGTTGCATTGAATGGTGGATCGAGCTTGCCACGTGGACGAATATCACCAAGCCCGATAGCCCCGCCCAGGCGGGCCATTACACGATGAAGACGCTGATCTACGATGAGTGTGGAGGCACGCTGATTCTCGAGACGCGTGAAAGTGGCACGACGACGATGGCGAACACCAGCTGGCGGACGAATGGAGTGGTCACGTATGCGGACCCGATTCTGTTCCCAGATTGGGATGGTCGCAGAGTGCATGAGGGCGGGCGCTTCTCAGTGGACGTGTTCCCCTGGGAGGGAACCAGCGCCTTCAGGCTTAACTGAGCCGTCGCAGCGTTGCTGGAAGCAGGATCGGTGTGATTCCGAGTAGCGGACACTCCATCATCAGGTGTGTCCGCTGCTCACCATTCTCCTCGCACAGATACCGGATCCATTCCCTACGAAACGACCAGACACACCACCCATATAGGCACACATCGGCAGAGCGGGCGAGGCGTGCAACTCCAGCACATCATCGCTCCCAGCCTCATCTGAGCGGATGGTGTCCTGTGACACGACGAATTCGATCGCGGCGGATCTCTACCCGGTTCTCGTCCGACCAATACCAGTGAGGTGTGAGTGCTTGCCCGTGGGTAGCGCTGGCCTCAGCCGATCAGCCGATATGTCCGCACGTCGGCGTCGCCTTCCACCAATTCGGGCATAGCAGCCAAGGCTGCCACAACGTGCGGAGTATTCATATGGGCTTCGAACGCATTGCTGTCCTGATACTCCTCGACAAACGTGTAGTCCCTGTCATCATCGAGACTCGCAAGAAGCTCGTAACTGATATTGCCGGGCTCGGCTCTTGTCGGATCGATAAGGGCCATGAGCCCTTCCCTGAGTTCGGCTCCTCTTCCATCCTGGGCACGCAGGTGGGCAACGACTCGCAATGTCATGTGGCTCCCTTCAAGCTCTGGAGTTGAGCGTACGCGGTTTGTTCATGCGACGTGCGGGTATCTTCAGTTTCTCCTCGCAGCGAGTGTGCCAGCCGCACTGCAGTTCGACGATGGGTTGACGGCGACTTTCGTATCCAAGGTCTCACCACCGAGTCCCCTGTCATGGATTACTCCCATATCTTCACATTTAGACGGGCAAAGATTCCAGAGCGCACAAACGACACGCCCCCGTTGTACTCGAATGATCGTTAAGCGGGACCACCACCCAGCCCGATATGTGCGGCCTCAGTAGAGGATCAGTGAGTATCGGACTTCAACTATCTCAACGCCCAGAACGGTTTCGACACGGTCCACATCATCGGCGCGCCACCCTCGGGACTCGTAGAAGTGTCGAGCACGATGGTTCTTGGGATGCACCCACAGCACCGCCCGGCCGAACTCGGA
Source organism: Actinomycetes bacterium (assembly GCA_023336765.1). Lineage (GTDB taxonomy): Bacteria > Actinomycetota > Acidimicrobiia > Spongiisociales > UBA5794 > JAMBLL01. The sequence goes on from JAMBLL010000091.1 coordinate 1,920, forward strand.
ATCTCTGAGTGCGTCAACCGCCTCCTCGTGAAGCACCGGTCCAGCGCCGGTGCCCCAACTTTCCGGATCGACGTTGATGACGTACAACTCGCCGTCGTCTGCGTCGCTGTCGTTCCCTTTGGGTCCGATCAGAGCGAATCCCACGACGACACCGGCTGGGTTCTCTACAACGAATCGAGCGGACCGGTCAGCGACAGGTTGCGCCAGTTGTTGTCTCCACATATTGGCCCTGGCCTGAGCCGACAGCGAATCCAGATACTCATCGGGCATCAAACCACCCGAATATGCCGCTCGCCACGCTCGCACGTGAACCGCGCCCATTGCATCGGCATCGTCCTCGCTGGGAGACCTGACAACGTTGTGCATGGACATGACCATACCCGCCCATATCGGAAGTCATGAACGGGCAAGGATTCGAGAGTGTGAAGGTGACGCCGTTCTTTCCGAAGGGTTGTCCCGTATCACCGACCCAACGATGGAGAGTCTGCAATTGGCTCATGCGTGTATCTCGTCTTCGTGCGCTTGATTGTCTACTGTTTGGAGCCACCGAGCACTGGAGTGCCCCTTGTCCCAGATCGTCGTCACCACGAACGAAGGTATCGCAACCCTTCGATTGAACGACCCGGGATCGATGAACGCACTCAGCGTGTCGATGGGTGCAGAATTCGATGCCGCGATGGACGTGCTCGTCAAGGACCCGACCGTCAGGGTGCTCGTCGTCACGGGAACCGGGCGAGGCTTCAGCGCTGGCGGTGATGTTCAGGCCTTCTACGACCAGCGCGAAGCGCCACACGAGACGATGCAGGCGGTCCTCGACGGTCTCCATGGATCGGTCTCGAAACTGCTCACGGCGCCGTTCCCAACGATCGCCGCGATCAACGGTGTCGTGGCTGGTGCGGGTATGGGACTCGCAATGGCGACAGACCTTGCCGTGGCCGTGGACACGGCGGTGTTCACCATGGCGTACACAGGAATAGGCGTATCGCCCGATGGGTCGAGCACGTTCTTCCTACCGAGACTCGTCGGTACTCGTCGCGCGATGGAACTCATCCTCACCAACCGCGTCCTGTCTGCTGGCGAGGCGCTCGACCTGGGGATCGTCAACACGGTGGTTCCCGAGGACGAGCTCGACGTGGCTGTTGGGAAACTTGCAGGGAGGCTTGC
>JAMBLL010000092.1 GCA_023336765.1 Actinomycetes bacterium
GCCTCAGGTGGGCTGTTCATCGGTCAGATACTGGTTGCTCGTGGGCAGTCGCTGCGACTCTTCATTGCCTGGATGTTCGCCGTCGTAGCTGCCGTGATCATGGTCGCCATCCCTATCGAAGACCCGATCATGCACGTCGTCGTCGCTTTCTTTGTCGGTGAGGTCGCGGCGCTGATTGCACTCACGGCTGCAGCACTCATCAGGGACAAGGACGAGGCCGAACGTCCCCACGGGTACGTGGTTGTGAAGCGGACTGTGGATATCGGAGGGTCGCTCGTGGCGATGTTCCTTCTGTTCCCTGTCATGGCGATAGCGGCGTTCGCTGTGAGGATCGATTCGAAGGGTCCAGCGTTCTTCCGGCAGGTGCGTGTGGGGCGGCACGGGGATGAGTTCTGGATGATCAAACTCCGCACCATGGATATCGATCATGATGAAGAGGTCTTCAAGGAGCACATTGCAAAGATGAAGGCTGCTGGAGAGGAGGACTCTGAGTACACGATCCGTATCGATGAGGATCCGCGGGTTACCAGAGTCGGTGCGAAGCTGAGGAAGTGGTCGATCGACGAACTCCCGAACCTCGTGAACGTTCTCAAGGGATCGATGTCACTTGTAGGTCCCCGCCCGGTAGTTCGCGAGGAGGCAGAGATCATCGGACTCAATAACTTGCGGTTCACCGTCAAGCCGGGCGTGACCGGTCTCGCACAGGTGCGTGGGCGTGACGCGATCAGTCTTGGAGACAGAACGAAACTCGACGAGGAGTACGTCGAGATTCGGTCGTCCCGTGTTGATGGCAAGATCCTGCTCGAAACCGTTGGTACAGTGTTCTCGTCTTCGGGCGATGTAACAGAACCACCGTCGGAGGAATAGCGATGCCCTGTTGTGGTTGGAGGAGACATGGCCCTTTCCGTCCTTGACCGTCTCGATCTTCCTGACCCTTTGATAGCGGTCGTTGGTGCAACGGACCACCCGGGGAAGTACGGGGGGACCATCTACCGCAACCTCAAGGCAAAGGGATACCGCGTCGCCGCTGTCAACCCGCTCAGAGATACTGTCGATGGCGATCCATGTGTCCGAACTGTGATGGACCTGCCCGAGACCCCAGATATCGTGAACATCGTGGTTCCTCCCGCCCGGACCATGCGGGTCGTGGAGCAGGCCGCGGCGCTCGGCGATGTTGCGGTGTGGATCCAACCCGGTGCTGCGGACGCTGCAGTGAGACAGCGTGTTGATGAGCTTGGTCTTGAGTCCCTGATCGATGCCTGCATCATGGTCCAGGCGAGAGTCCGGAGCTGAGGGAACCGGTGGCGATCGATATAGCGTGTCCCGCATGTGGCGAGACCGAGGCCTTGACAGGTGTCCGCGGCGATGAGTCGATCGACCTCACGTGTGATGCCTGTGGAGCGAGGTGGGTACGATCACTTGCCAAGCGTTGTGATGTCTGCGGGGGCGACGATATCCAGACAGTCCCGCTCGCCATCGTCGAGAGGTCGAGGGGTACACAGTTGTCCATACTCGGAACACGCCCTATCGACTTGTGCTCACACTGTGACGCTGCGAGGCTCCGGGGTTACCACGCGAACCGACCGAATCCGTTGATGCCAGATGCGCTGCCGACGGTCGGCGAGGAGCAGATGAATGGCTAGACAGTCGTGGGTGCTGTCAGGACTGTTCTGGCTTTGGTGGGCCGTGTGACGACATAAGTCGCAATGGCGAATGCTAGAACCCACATTCCCGCGCGGACAGCGATTGGTGAGCTGCCAAGGGCGAAGACCGTAGTGATTCCGAAGGAGACCATGATCGCTGTAACCGCGATGAACTTGGCCCTCACCGTGAATCCCTCACCACCGCGCCATCCGCGTACGATGCTGCCGAACAGCCGGTTGTTGACAAGCCAGTCATCGAAACGCTCAGATGACTTCGAGAAGAGGAAGGC
>JAMBLL010000093.1 GCA_023336765.1 Actinomycetes bacterium
GCCTTCGTCGGTACGGAAGAACAGGAGAGCCTTCTCACGGCCCATAGAGGCCACTCTTCCAAGAACAGGGTCCGACGACGACATGACGTATTCACGGGCCATGCCGCCCCAATACTGCTTCGGATGCTGGATACGGTTCGACATCACGAAGTCGTCGGCACCGACCATATGTGGCGGTGTCCGAAGGTCACGCATCGTTCCGGTGCCGAGCGCTTCCTGAGCACGCATCACCTGGTCAAGCGTCAGATCGTCACCTTTGATGGTGAAGTCCATCCGGTTCATCATCGAGATGAAGTAGTCGAGGGGATGGCTGAAGATGTTCGCATAGCCCGCTGCGCCGAAACGCAACTGCTCCTCGGGGAGAATCCTCAACGCCCACCCACCACGCATCAACTGCAAGTCACGCCACACACCGAACGACCAATCTCCGAAGTCCATGATCCCGGTCGGACGGAACCCCATCGGCTCCCAGCCCTTCACGTTCGACGGACGGTTCTGCAACACCTTCCTGACCGTTTCATATCCGGTGCGTTGCTTCGAGGTAAGACGACGCATCGAACGGATCGGCGGCATCGTCCGGGTCGTCTGCGAGAACTGGGCCTCCATGAACGCCTCGGGCCTCGCCCCGCCAGCCTCCAAGTCAGACGCCTTCTTGAAGCGTCCGTTCTGCCAGAGCCAGTTCCGGTCGGTCCCGGCGTTCGACGCCCAGTAGCGGCGGTTGATGATGTCGTAGCCACGCCACTCGGTCCAAATCCCTGCGATCTCTTCCCTCGTGTAAAGGCTCGACTTCTTCAGCATCGCCTCGGTCGTCAACTCTTCGATACGTTGCGAGATGAGGTCGATGGTCGTGTATCGACCGTGACCACGGATCGCCATCGCCTGCACCTTGTTGATCTCCGCTCTCGGCACACCCGATGTCGCCAGCTCAGAGTTGATCGTGTCGAGCGTCTGCTTCAAGTCGGTGGTGGACAGCAACGTGTTCCCCACCGATGTCCTCAACCTCGACCCGTAGAGCCCCATCGACGTCATGGCCTTGCCCACCGGCCCGCCAACGAACTGCGCTGTCTGTTGCCAACCGTCCAGGCCTCTCGTGATCTTGTCGGTAAACACACCGACCGTAGGCCGTGTCGATCCCGGCACGTTCGTACCCTCGAAGGCATCTTGGATGATGCGCTGGATGACACCCTTATCGCTGGTCTCCGCAATCTTCACGATGTCCCGCTCGTCGAGATACGGAAGACGCTTCCGCAATGTCTCGATGTTGTCAACGTCAGCCAGATGGTTCAACGTGCGTTGCCCCAGCCTCGACCTCAACCAAGTGTCAACGTCCTGAGCGCCTGCGAACGGACGCAGCAACTTCGACAGACCCGCCTTGCGCCGGTACGCAGCGTGCATCTTCTCGGCCTTCCACGACCCGTCCAGCATGTTGCCCCATGCCTTCTTGATCGCTTCGGACTCGAGGAAGCGCTGCAACTCGTCGAACGATGCGTTGTAGGCGGCAACCGTTTCGTCCATCTGCCCCTGCAACACCTTGCGCTGCTCGGTGGTGCTGACCAGCTCCTTGTCCAGCCGATCGAGTTCACGACGAGCTGCCTTGCGCTGAGGGGGAGACATCCCCTTCATCGCCTTGCGAATCTCGTCCGCTTCGCCCTTCAGGTCGCTGACCCGATTGGTGACGGCACGGCCCTCGTCTGCGATCTTGCCGATCTTCTCCGGGCTGTTCCCCTCATCCATGATCCCGGCAACAAGACGCTTCACATCGTCAGGTGCCGCATCCGTGACCTGCGTGTAATCCACGTACCGTGTGCCGTCCTCACTAGTCCGTATCCCGAACCAGAGTTCGTTCTGGTCCATGTGCTGGAGTTCGTGTTCGGCCGTGAGGAAGAACTCGCCGGTCCTTCCGCCTCGTGCGTCGAGTTCACGACGCACATCGGACGGCTTGAC
>JAMBLL010000094.1 GCA_023336765.1 Actinomycetes bacterium
CAGCAAGAGAAGATAAGAGAGCACAGAACAGAACACGGACGCAAGAACACAGACTTAGGAAGGAATTCTCATGACGCGAAGTTGGGCTGAACCCTGGAAGATCAAGATGGTCGAACCACTGACCATGACGACCCGCACCGAGCGCGAGGAAGCGATTCGCGCGGCGCACTACAACACGTTCCTTCTCAAGAGCGATGATGTCTACATCGACCTCCTCACGGACTCTGGTACGTCAGCCATGTCTGACAGGCAGTGGTCAGCCATGATGCTCGGTGACGAGTCCTACGCCGGCGCCCGGTCCTTCTATAAACTGGTAGATGCCGTCCACGACATCTACGGTTACGAGGAACTCATCCCCACACATCAGGGCAGGGGAGCGGAACACCTCTTGAGCCAGATCCTCATCAAACCAGGTGACGTTGTCCCGGGGAATATGTACTTCACCACAACGCGCTTCCACCAGGAGCGCGCTGGCGGGAAGTTCGTCGACGTCATCATCGACGAAGCCCACGACCCTAAATCGATGCACCCGTTCAAGGGCAACATCGACCTTGCAAAGCTCGCTGCTGTGGTTGACGAGGTGGGCTCCGAGCGGGTCGCGTACGTCTCATTCGAAACGAACGTGAACCTTGCGGGAGGCCAACCAGCGTCGATGGCCAACATCAAGGCTGTCTACGCATACTGTGAATCGGTCGACATCCTGGTGATGCTCGATGCAACACGAGCACTTGAGAACGCCTATTTCATCCAACAGCGTGAGGCAGGCTACGAGGACAGGTCCATCGCATCGATCCTGCGCCAGATCGCGGACCATTCCCACGGTGCGACCGTCTCATCCAAGAAGGACAACCTTGTCAATATCGGTGGGTTCCTCGCCCTGAGAGATCCCGATCTCGCTCGTGAGGCCAGAGCGCTCCTCGTCGCTTTCGAAGGTCTTCACACGTACGGGGGCATGGCTGGCCGCGATATGGAAGCGCTCGCCGAGGGCATCCGCGAAATGGTCGCGACCGATGACCATGCACGTTCACGCGTCGGTCAGGTTGAGTATCTCGGGGACAAACTGATCAAGTACGGTGTCCCCGTTGTCAAACCGATCGGCGGCCATGGCGTCTTCCTCGATGCCGCTGCCATCCTGCCACACATCCCTCTCGATGAGTTCCCGGCCCAGGCGCTCGCTGCGGCGATCTACGTGGACTCCGGTGTCAGGGGGATGGAGCGCGGAAACGTTTCGGCCGGTCGCGATCCGGTTACGGGTAAGAACCGACATCCAAAGCTCGAACTGGTACGGCTGACGATCCCGCGCCGTGTGTACACCCAGTCCCACATGGACGTCGTTGCTGAATCTGTGATCGAGGTGTACGAGCAGGCTGAGACGATCACGGGCCTGCGTTTCACCTACGAACCTGAAAGCCTCCGATTCTTCCAGGCCGAGTTCGAATCAGTCAGCTGACAGCCGTCAGCTATCAGCCATCCACAAGAGCCGGGATCTGTCGTGAACACGTCTCGGGACCTCTGAGCTGTTGGCTGATGGCTGATGGCTGTCATCGCGCTACTCTGCACCTATGGCTCATGCCATCAATCGAAATTGAGGTCCCATGAAACTCACATCAGCGATGCTCGCAGACGCAGCCCAGGTGCAAAGCGGCAAGCTCTTCGTCCTTGGCGGCGGATTCGATACGATCTCGGTGCGCAAGCTCCCTGCAACCCATCGGAGCCTCTCGCTGGCCATGGTCGCCGAGGTTGGCCCCGACGAGCGCCAGCAGGACCTCGAACTCGTCGTCCAACTCGTTGATGAGGACGGTGCGGAGGTTGGCGTCACGGCCAAGGGCAAACTTCGCGTCGGTGCTCCTCCGAATCTCCCTCCGGGGTCTCCAAGCATCGTGCCCATCGTTTCGCCTTTCCACAATGTGACATTCCCTGAGGCGAAGGGGTATGCGTTCGTCATAAGCATGAACGGAACAGAGTTGACCCGAGTGAAGTTTCGGGTGGTCGAGATTCCGTGATCGCGGAGCTCTGGAATGTTCCGAATGTCATCTCGCTCATTCGGCTCGCCCTCATACCGGTATTCCTCTGGCTGGGAATCAACGGAGAGTACGGATGGGCTGGTGTCCTGCTCGGAGTCATCGGCGCCACGGATTGGATCGATGGGTACCTTGCCCGAAGGTTCAACCAGGTCACCGAGGTTGGAAAATTCCTCGATCCGCTCGCTGACCGGCTCGCAGTCATCGTTGCGGTCGTCGCCGGACTGATCTGGGGTGTGCTCCCTGTCGGGTTCGCTGTTGCGTTGATCGTGCGGGAGGCCCTGATCGGACTGGGTGCCATGTACGGATGGTCGAAAGGCGTAACGAAACTCGACGTGCGATGGCTTGGGAAAGCGGCAACACTGCTGCTCTACGTCTCCATCTCGCTGTTCTACATTGGATTCGGATTCGACGTTGACCCCGTGATCGTAGGTGCGTGGCTCACGGGTGTCCCCGGTCTTGTTATGTACTACTGGGTGGGAGTCGAGTATCTGTTCGACATGAGAAGGGCCATCGCCCATGCGCTGTAGCATGTACCAACACACGAGGAGGATCAATGGAATATCCCGAAGACCTGAAATACGCTGAGAACCATGAGTGGACCCGGACGTCCGGGTCGATGGTCACGATGGGCATCTCCGATTTCGCCCAGGATGCCCTCGGAGACATCGTCTTTGTCGAGGTTCCAGAGGTCGGCCGTCAGGTCACCGCCGGCGAGGCTATCGCAGAGGTTGAGTCAACGAAGTCGGTCTCGGATGTCTACGCACCAGTCTCGGGAACCGTGGTCGAGGTCAACACTGCACTCGAGGACAACCCGGAACTCGTCAACACCGACCCGTTCGGTGAAGGTTGGTTCGCTGTGATCGAAGCGACTGACCTCTCAGAACTCGACCGACTCATGGATGTCGCTACATATCGCCAGAGCGCCCAGTAGCCAAAAGGTTCAACCACTCATCGAGGGTTTCGCTGTAAGATGGTCTCATGACGAACGCTGAACAGCCACTACCCGACGATGTTGAGATCGAGGAAGAGCCGACTCTGTCGTGGGAACCAGGATCGGAGACACCAAACACCGATACCGGTCCAACCCGCCTTGAAGGTGCATTCGCGTGGGCGCTGACGATCGAGGGCGGACCCCAGACCGGTCTGACCTATGTCCTTGGCATGGGGGACTCGATAGCTGGCCGCGGTGCGGCTAGCACCGTGTACCTGCCCGATGTCACCGTGTCGCGCGAGCACGCACGCCTCAAAGTCTCGGCCGACGGTCTCACGATCACCGATCTTGCGTCAACGAACGGCACCTACATCAACGGTGTGCGCCACGCAGCGAGCTCATTGTCGGTCGACGACCTATTGATGATCGGCAAGTTCCGATTGCGAGTGAGCAAGGGCCATGGCTGAACTGCACGCTGTTTCGAGCGCAAGGAAGCGCACACATACGATCGGCGAGGTCATCAACCTCCTCCGGCCGGATTACCCAGATGTCTCCGTGTCGAAGATCCGGTTCCTCGAATCGAAAGGTCTGATCCACCCAGGACGATCCTCATCGGGATACCGCATGTTCACCGACGAGGACATCGAACGCATCCAGTACGTGCTGACAGAGCAGCGTGACCACTTCCTTCCCTTGAAGGTGATCAAATCCAAGCTGAGCGCGTGGGAGAAGGGTGAAGCTTCACCTGTTGCGCCAGACCATGGGCCACCACCCGAGGCGTACTTCGCCTCATCAGGCGTGTCGTTGTCCGAGACGGAGATCTCAAGATCCTCTGGACTCAGCAGACAGGACCTCGCAGCGGTGGTGGGCGAGGGCCTCCTCACTCCTGTTGAACTACCAGATGGCAGACTGATGTTCACAGACTCGGATCTCCAGATCTCAAGGGCCGTTCATAGATTGCTCGGCCGCGGCCTGGAACCCCGGCACCTACGCGGCCTTCGGCTTGCAGCCGAGAAACAGACCGACCTGCTCGGACAATTGGTCGCGCCCCTCTTGCGACATCGCAATCCCGACAACCAGAAGCGATCAGCAGAGATTCTCGCCGATACAGCTCAGGCGTCGGCTCTTGTCCAGGAAACGTTCGTTCGCAGTAGGCTTAGGAAGCTACTCGAACATTGATGATCGCAACACTTGTCACATCCATCGCGCTTGCCGCGTCGCTTGTCGGTATCTCGGCTCCAATCGCTCCGATTGCCGCCGAACAAGCGCGCCCGATCCCGAAACTCACAGCGGATCGCTGGATCGTGTATGACGCGGACACGGAGGTCGTTCTCGCATCCTGGGACGCCGATGCTCAAGCGTCCATGGCATCGGTGACGAAGGTCCTGACGGCAATGGTCGTGATCGACAACGTTGAACTCGGCGATGTCGTGACGATCCCTGAATTCGTGACCGACATCCGGGGATCCACCGCCGGCCTCGTTGCGGGCGAGGAGTGGACGGTTGGAGATCTGCTGATCGCCATGCTCGTGCGTTCTGGGAACGACGCTGCACTCACCCTTGGGTACCACGTTGGAGGCGAGTCCATCGACAAGTTCGTGCTGATGATGAACGCAAAGGCGAGGGAGTTGGGCCTTGACAACACGAATTTTGCGAACCCAAACGGTCTTGACCACGCGGATCATTATTCCTCTGCGCGCGACCTGCTTTCTATCATCATTGCGTCCCAGGAGTATCCAGACATCCAGCGTATCGCTCGTATCAGGATCGTCACGATGCCCGAAAATCCAGATGGTGAGACACGGACCTTCAAGAACACGAACAAGCTCCTTGGCGCCTATCCGGGTGCGATAGGGTTGAAGACAGGTGACACACCATGGGCGGACAAGGTCCTTCTCGGCGTGGCTGAACAGAACGGTCGCACGATCTATACCGTGGTGATGGGATCTGATGATCACTTCTCAGATACAAGAGAGCTACTCGACTGGGCCTACAGCACCTACTCCGTGAGGGACCGCTGGCTCCGCCCGCTGTACTCACAGGAAGGCGGGGGAGCGGTGACGGACTCGCCTGACCTCTCCGAGGGACACGAGCGACGGCTATCCGTCATGCAACCCCTTGACGATGGGCGATGGAACACCTCCTCACTCGAAGATCTCCCGAAAGCGGCGATCATCGGTAGGTGGATACGAGAAGCGATCCCGGAGAGCATCGGTGGGCAGGGATGAGGGACTCCTGATGGGTGACGACTTCGTCCAGGTCATCAGCAGCGACACGATCGTGCGGCGCGTCAGCGAACTTGCCGTCGAGATCAAGAGCGATCTCGACTCTGATGATGTTGTTGTCGTTGCTGTCCTAAAGGGATCCATCATCTTCCTCAAGGATCTGATGAGCCATCTCCCGCATACCTACACAATCGACTTCCTCTCTCTGACGCGATTCGGCCGTGGTGGAAGGGTGTCGCTTGCAATGGATGTCTCGGTACCGCTCGATGATCGAGATGTGCTCCTTGTTCTCGAGATCGTTGATACAGGACTAACGCTCGCCACGATCCGCAAGATGATGCTCGCACGCGGAGTCCGGTCACTGCGCACCGTTGCACTGATCGACAAAGCGCCACGCAGGATCGTCGATGTTCCACTCGAATACCGGGGTTTCGCTGTCGGGGATGAGTACCTGCTTGGCTACGGGATGGACTGGAAGGGGAAGTACCGGAACCTGAACGAGATCTGGGCTGCTCTCGAGATCAGCGTGCTCGCCGAGAATCCCGAAGCGTTCGAGGATATCGTCTACAGCTAGCGATGCCCAGTGCCACATTGGGTGATAGGCTGGTGCAATGACAGACCCGGTTCCGATGGATCTCGTTGGTATCCGCATCGAACTACCAACGAACACGCCGATTCTGCTGCTGCGCGAGCACGACGGGGACCGTTACCTGCCGATATGGATCAACACTCCCGAGGCCACAGCGATCGCTCTTGCCCACGACGGGATCCGACCCGAGAGGCCTCTCACTCACGACCTCGTCACGTCCCTCATCGAGGAGCTCGGTGCCCAGGTGAGCGAGGTGGTCGTGACCGAGCTGCGTGGAGGTACGTTCTACGCTGATCTGCGGCTGAAGGTGGGAGATGATATCCATTCGATCTCCTCGCGTCCGTCCGATGCTGTGGCAATAGCGGTGCGGACCGATGCGCCGGTGTTCGCCTCGCGTGACCTTCTCGACGAAGCTGGCGTCCACATTCGCGATGAGGAGGATGAGGACGAGATCGCCAAGTTCCGGGAATTCCTTGACAGAATCGAACCGGAAGACTTCGAGCATGGCTCGCAGCAGTGACGCTGCCGAACAACCTGAAGGCAGGGTTCGTCGCTCTATTCGGCGTGATCATCATCGGCACGATCGGGTTCGTCGCCATCACCGGACTCCACATCGCAGATGCGGCCTACGTAACCGTTATCACCATAACGACGCTCGGATTCGGGAACCCGATCGACGATCTGACGGGGGCCACGAAACTGTGGATCGTGATCGTGCTGTTGTCAGGAATGGGCGCCGCCATATACACCGGAACCGCGGTGATGGAGTACGGATTCTCAGTCGTAATCGGGTCGGACCACCGGAGGCAGCGCAAGATGCTCAAAGACATTTCTAAGATGTCCAACCACGTCATCGTGTGCGGCTATGGGAGAGTTGGCTCGACTGCCGCTGCGGCAATACAACTCCAGGGCGTGGAAGTTGTCGTTATCGAGGATGATCCTGATGGCGCAGGACAAGCCCGTGCGGACGGGTTTGTCGTCCTTGAAGGCGATGCGACAAGGAACGAAGTTCTTGAAGACGCTCGAATAGATGCAGCTCGTTCCCTGGTTGCATGTGTCGCATCATCAAGCGACAATCTGGTCATCACCCTCTCAGCACATGCCTTGCGTGAGGAGGTCCCCGTCTATGCGCGCGCTATCGATCAGCAGACGGAGAAGAAGCTCAAGCTGGCCGGGGCACAGGGCGTTGTGACGCCCGAACTTGTCGGCGGCCTCAAGATCGCGGACCACGCAACGCACCCCGGACTCGGGGACTTCGTCGATACGCTCTTTCGGGATCCATCCTCAGAGTTCCAGCTCCGCCAGTTCACCGTGGGCCGCGGATCCGAAGTCGTCGGGAAGTCCCTGACTGACCTCGATCTCAGGCGAAAAGGCGGAGCCATGATCGTTGCGATATCAGAATCCGACATGCCCGCACGCACCTACCCGGACCCCACCCAGGCGTTCGCCGTGCACGACACTGTCTACGCGATCGGATCAGAGACACAACTCGACGATCTGGCTGGCCTTCTGAAAGGCAAGACGTAGATAGCCGATAACCGATGACGGATGACGGATGACCGAAAGAAGCAGGCTCCGTCCCCCTTTCAAGGGGGACACGCGAGTCTTCGAGCGAGGGGGATAACGCGCAGCCACCGACCACTTTCCCCAGTAACCGCAA
>JAMBLL010000095.1 GCA_023336765.1 Actinomycetes bacterium
CGCAATATTTGGCGCCGATGGACGCCAAAGCCCTGATGGTCAGTCGGAGAGGGCTTCGGCTGTGGCTACGAGGGTGCGGACGCCGAAACCGGAGCCGCCCTTGAAGACGTAGTGCTCGGTCTTGTCCGCACGGCCAGGTCCTGCGATATCGAGATGCACCCATGGGATGTTCTCGACGAACTCGGACAAGATGATCGCAGCTGTGATCGCCCCACCCCATCGACCGCCGATGTTCTTCATGTCCGCAATGTCTGACTCCACCATCGAGCGGTACTCCTCGATGAACGGGAGACGCCACATCGCCTCGCCCGAAGCCTCGGCTGCGTTGAGCACAAGGTCTGCGGCTTCATCGTCGATGGCGACAAGCCCTCCAACGAGTGGTCCGAGCGCGACCTTGCACGCACCGGTCAGGGTCGCGATATCGACGATGAGGTCCGGATCGTCCTCGGCTGCAAGTGCGAGGCCGTCTGCGAGGACCATACGGCCCTCAGCATCGGTGTTGAGAATCTCCATCGTCTTGCCGTTGTATGCACGCATCACGTCACCCGGTCGCAGTGCAGAGCCACCGGTCATGTTCTCGGTGAAGGGGGTGATCCCTGTCACATTGACGACGAGTCCAAGTTCGGCGATCGCCTGCATAGCGCCCATCACCGCAGCCGCCCCCGCCATGTCGGTCTTCATGGTCTCCATTCCGGCTGCCGGCTTGATCGACAAACCGCCCGAATCGAACACGATGCCCTTACCGACGAACGCAACCGTCTTCGTTGCCCCCTCAGGGCTGTAACGCATCACCACCATGCGGGCCGGGTTGTCCGCTCCAAGGTTGACGGCCTGGAGGCCGCCGAACCCTGCATCTGCGATCTGGTCCTCGTCATAGACGGTCACCTCGATCTTGTCCGAGAGGCCTTCACACACTTGAGCGATCACAGCGGGTGCCTTGTCCCACGCTGGCCTGTTGATGAGGTCGCGGGCAAGCACAACACCGCGGGCGATAGCCGCCGAGGACGCTATCGGATCGGCAAGGTCCTCCTCGTCCACGAGCACGACACTCGACAGGGCGACGGGCTTGGGCTCGGTTTTGTACTCGTCGAAGGAATATGCACCGAGCCATGACCCGAGAGCTACAGCGCTCGCTGCATCCTCAAGGTCCACATGGTGAAGGGTGGTTGCGATCGTCTCGTATCGCCGACATATCCGGGTCACGGTTCCCGCAGCACGCCTCAGCCCCTCGGCATCGACCTCGTCACCGAGACCCACGAGCAGCATCTCAGGAGCAGGTCCCTGAGGCGTTGAGACGAACAGCGTTTGACCCTTCTTCCCCGTGAAGTCCTTTGCGTCGAGAAGCACCTCGAGCGCGTCGAGGTCCGGGGTGAGATCGTCACTGCAGGCTGGGACCCTGTCTGACATGACCGGAACGACGAGTAGGTCTGCGCCGTCTGGCGCGCCTGATGTGATGTTGACCACGGGGATTCCTCCTGGGTTGCTATGATTGGGAAAGTGTTTCGATGACCGTTGCGGCGATCGCCTCGGGAGTGAAGCCGTAGTGCACGGCGAGCACGTCTGCGGGTGCAGATGCTCCGAAGTGGTCGATACCGATCGCCAATCCGCCGTTGCGCGCAACGGCGCTCCACATTGCGGTTGAACCTGCTTCGATAGTGAACACGGGAAGGTTGACACCGAGAACAACGGCACGGTAATCGTCGGGTTGGTTGTTGAACACCTCGACACAGGGAACGGACACAACCCGTGCCGATATGCCCTGTTCGGCGAGCAGGTTTGCAGCGTCAGAGGCGAGCGGTACCTCGGATCCTGTTGCTACGAGAACGATATCCGTCCCGTCAACACGCACATACCCTCCACGTTCGATCTTGGCCATGGTGGGTTCGTTCCCTGGCACAGGCAATCCCTGTCTTGTGAGGATGATCGCCGAGGGCCCATCGGTCCGGTTGATCGATTGTTGCCACGCAGCGGCCGTCTCGGCTGGGTCGGCAGGCCTGTGGACATGGAGTCCCGGGATGATTCGCAGCGACGCCAGGTGTTCGATCGGCTGATGGGTCGGGCCGTCCTCACCAAGGAATACGGAATCGTGGGTCCACACGAAGATCGATGGTGTGCCCATAAGTGCAGCAAGGCGCACCGCAGGTCGCATGTAGTCAGCAAAGGTGAGGAAGGTCGCACCGAACGCTCTCGCCCCGCCGTGAAGGGTCAGTCCGTTGACCGCCGCACCCATTGCATGCTCCCTGATGCCGTACCGCACGTTGCGTCCGGTGCGATCAGCGCGGGAAAAGTCATGGGAACCCTTGATGTACGTGTTGTTCGACGGAACAAGGTCGGCAGAGCCGCCAACAATGTCCCGACGTTGCGCCGCTACCTGCTGGATCACTGCCTCTGACAGCTTCCTGGTCGCAACCTTCGACCCCGGTTCTGCCTGCGGTGCATCGAGTGATACATCAGATGGCTCCCAGACGGCCTCCCATGCGCTCACACGGTCGAGGTCGGCAGTTCGGGCCTCCTCAACGCGTGTGGTCCACCCGGCATGCATGACTCTGCCCCTCGACATCGCCTCCATGAACACCTCATAGACCGAGTCCGGGATCACAAACGGATCAAGATCCCATCCCATTGTGGCCTTCGCAGCGGCGATCTCATCAGGACCCAACGGAGATCCGTGGACGGACGACGTATCGACCTTTGTGGGTGCGCCGAACCCGATGTGCGTCTTGCACGAGATGAGCGTCGGCCTCTCGGTGTCTGCGAGCGCGATAAGTGTTGCTTCCTCGATAGCGGCCCTGTCATGACCATCAACCGTCAGCGTCTGCCATCCGTACGATGCGAACCTGGCAGGTACGTCCTCGGTGAAGGCAAGATCCGTGGAACCGTCGATGGTGATCGAGTTGTCGTCGTAGAAGACGACCATGCGTGAGAGTCCGAGGTGTCCTGCGAGCGACGCCGCCTCAGCGGATACGCCTTCCATCAGGTCGCCATCGCCACACAGGACGAAAGTGCGGTGGTCCGTGAGGTCAGCTCCGTGTACCGCACGCAGATGCTCCTCTGCCATCGCCATTCCGACTGCCGTTGAGAACCCCTGACCGAGTGGCCCGGTGGTCATCTCGATACCAAGCTGAGGGTTGTGCTCGGGGTGACCCGCAGTCACATAGCCCCACTGGCGGAAATGCTCGAGATCATCCATCGAGATCGCGAACCCGGACAGATGGAGGAGGCTGTACAGCAGCATCGACCCGTGGCCGTTGGACACCACGAAACGGTCGCGGTCACGCCACGTCGGGTCGGCCGGATCGACATTGAGGAACTTCGACCAGATGACGAAGGCGATGTCCGCCATCCCCATCGGCATACCTGGATGTCCTGAGTTCGCTTTCTGGATGGCGTCCATCGACAGCACCCTGATCGCATCCACCGCTCGCTGTTCTTCGTTCATCAATGCCTCCTGTGCCATGGAGGGTACCTGTCCTGTGATGCGTCGACGAAGCGGGGTGCGCCCCCGCCCGCACCGGACGGTAGATTGGCGTCCAGATCACAACAGACGGAGACCATCGTGAGCGGGATAGTGGACAAGGCGGGACGGGCGGTCGCCTCTGCCTTCGTATACACGATGTATCGATCTGCGGAAGTGGACAGGAACGACACAGACCTCTCGGGACGTCCCGTCATCATCGTTGCGAACCATTCTGCAGGGTTCGCCGACCCTGTGCTCATCATGTACGGTGCGAACCGCTGGCCCAGGTTCCTCGCCAAGGCAACGCTGTGGAACACAGCCGCAGTCGGCAAGGTCTTCGACCTCGCAGGCGTGATCCCTGTGCACAGGGCGACTGACGGTGGCACCACTGGGAATGCCGAGGCTTTCGCGGACTGCTACGAGGCCCTTCGCAACAACGAGGTCATCGCAGTCTTTCCTGAAGGGAAGATCCACCAGGAATCGACCATCGGCGATATCCACACCGGCGCAGCGCGTATTGCGCTTGGAGCCCGTGCCTCAGGTGCCGCTGGTGTGGCGATCGTGCCCGTCGGCCTGTACTACGAGGGGAAGAGCGGCCGGAGAGGTCGTGTCTACGCGAAGGTCGGCGGCCCGATCGATATCGACGCAGACATCGATCTCTTCGTCGACCCAGGAGACAACGAGGACGACACGAACCGTGACGCTGTCGTGCGCCTCACGAACACTATTGCGGCCTCGCTGAGAGCCGTGACACCCGACTACTCGTCAGAGGATGCGTGGCGGGTCCTCTCCGCAGCAGCGGAGGTTGCCCTGCGATCACACCAGTACGACCCGAGCGTTCCAGTTTCGTTCGGGCGGCGCGAGGAACTCGCTCGAGAGCTCCAGTCCACATCGCCTCAGGCACGCCTTGACGTCCTCGACACAGCAGCAAGATACGGCGACCTGCTCGAAGCAGAGAACCTCCGCGACGTCAACATCGCGTCCTACGCCAGGGTCGGCACTGCGCTCCCCGACCACACAGTTCGCAGTCTCGGGACCGCAATGGCGCTGTCGCCCACCGCGGCTGTTGGCCTGGTCTTCAACATCGTTCCCATGGGGGCAATGAGACTTCTCAGCAACAATCTCCACATCAACGCCTTGATGAAGTCCACGATCCAGACACTGGCGTCGCCCATCATCTACGCCGGTGCGTGGGCAGCATGGGGAGTTGCTCTGCGTCGAAAAGGCATCCGTTTCGGCGGGACCAAGGCATTGCTCGGTGGTGCGATCGGAGGATGGGCACTCGTACTCGCGTCCGAACGAAGCGACGCTGTACGGGACGAACTCGGCGGCTGGGTGCGGTTGGGCGGCCACGGCCCTGGTGCTGAAGCCCAGGATGCGAGGCGAGCACTCATCGAAGCGGTAGAAAAAGCGGCGCCCTAGTCAACAACTCGATATGCACGGTCGGACGTGTTGAGACGTTCCACTCCCTGTGGTGTCACCACCACGATGTCCTCTATCCGCATGCCCCACTCGCCTGGCGAATAGATGCCTGGTTCGATGGAGAATGCCATACCGGCTTCGAGAACCTGCCCATTCCCTTCGATGATGTAGGGATGCTCATGGGTGTCCATGCCGATACCGTGTCCGAGCCTGTGAATGAACAGGTCTCCGTATCCGGCCTCTGTGATCATGTCGCGTGCCACTGAATCGATCGACCCTGCGGTCACCCCAGGGCGGACAGCGTCCACAGCACAAGCCTGCGCCTCGCGCAGTACGTCGTAGGCGGCATCGAAACCGTAGGGCGCCTCACCGACCACGAACATCCGGGTCGTATCGGAGCAGTACCCATCCTGTGTCCCACCAAAGTCGACGACCACGGCATCACCGCGTTCGATCACCCGATCGCCCGGTTCATGGTGAGGGGAAGCGCCGTTGGGACCTGACGCCACGATCCAGAAGTCCATCGTGTCATGCCCGAGGCTGGTCGTCCTCTCGATGAGTTCCCGTGAGATCGACCGCTCGGTACGTCCCGAGAATCGCACATCTGCCATCTCGTCGACAACCGTATCGACCGTCCTTGCGGCACGACGCAGCGCATCGATCTCCGCTGGAGATTTGACCATCCTCAGTTCTGCCATCAGATCGCTCGCCCCGACATAGGACCGGGACGGCCCGGCATGCTGCAACTCGAGTACGAACCGCGCCCACGTCTCATCACCGATGGCGACCGTTTCTGCCTCTCCAAGGTAACCATCGATCGTGGCGATGGGATCATCCAACTCTGCCCAACCCACAACCTCGAATGCATTGTCTGGAACCGAAACCCTCGGCGCCTCAAGGCCTGGGACCACGAGGTGCGCGGACCCCTCCCTGGGCACGATCAGCATCGTCACCCGCTCGAGCGGCATCGCCCTGTAGCCGGTGAGATAGGGAAGATCTGATCCAACGGACAGACACAAGGCATCGACACCCTGTGCATCCATCACACGACGCGCCGCCTCGAGACGAGTTCTGTACTCGTTCATAGTGCTGCCTCGAGTGCCTCACGTGCGTGATAGGAGCTACGAACGAGTGGTCCGGATTCCACATGGCTGATTCCGAAGGCCTCCCCGATCAGTTTGTACTCCTCGAAGACATCGGGGTGCACGTACCGGTGGATCTTGCGGTGGCGCGCCGTTGGCCTCAGGTACTGTCCGATCGTCACCACATCGACACCAACAGCGTTGAGGTCGGCCAGCGCTCCAACGATCTCGCCATCCGTCTCTCCCATCCCGACGATCAACCCGGACTTCACCGTGCCCGCAGGATTCTGCCATTTCGCCCGTGCCAACAACGTGAGTGACCGTGCGTAGTTCGCCGCGGTCCTGATCTCGCGCTGAAGTCGCAACACTGTCTCAGTATTGTGGTTGAGAACCGCTGGTTTCGCTCCCATCACCACATCGAGCAGGTCTGATTCCCCTTTGAAGTCACCGATAAGGAGTTCGATATCGCACTCTGGCAGGCGCTCCCTGATCTCGTGAACCGTTCTGGCGAAGATGGAGGCACCCCCGTCGGGGAGGTCGTCGCGGTCGACCGCCGTCAGTACAGCATGCTTCAACTCCATTGCGGCGATCGCTTCAGCTGCACGCACGGGTTCGCTCTCATCAACGGCTCCGGGCTTGCCTGTCTTGATATCGCAGAACGAGCACGCTCGCGTACACGTATCGCCGAGCAGCATCAACGTTGATGTCCCTGACGACCAGCACTCATAGATGTTCGGGCACCCGGCCTCCTCGCACACGGTGTTGAGGCCGAGTTCGTTATTGAGGGCTCTCAGTTCCTTGTACTTCGGGTCGCGAAGGTCGATGCGGACCTTCATCCATGACGGCTTGACCGGCTCACCTTCAAGCAAGCCCCTGATCATCACAGGGACATCGTTTGCACCGCGCGGGCTAAAGACACCAGCGTCGACCATACGGTCCACCTCAAAGCTCGCTCTGGCGGTTCCCCGTGCGAACGCGCCGAGTTGGGTCTCGATCTGTGGGTGTCCTGAAAGCACCGAGATCTGTTCAAGCAGCACACCGACGACTTCTTCGATGGACACGGCTCGGCCCAGGATCGCTGACACGGATGTGACGGGGCGGTCCGAGATCCCGCACGGGATGATGTTGTCGAAGTATTCCATGTGAGGATCAACGTTGAGAGCGAACCCATGGGTCGCCACGCCTCTCGAAACCCGAACACCGATCGCGGCTACCTTGCCCGCATCGGTCCACACACCCGTGAGTCCAAGTTCAGCCCATGCGTTGATACCCAGGTCCGCCAAGGTGGCGATGAGTACCTCCTCTATACGACGGACATGGCCGACAACGTCGTATCCATCCGCAATGGTTGGCACGGCCACTATCGGATACCCAACAAGCTGGCCTGGCCCGTGGTAGGTGATGTCACCACCGCGGTCCACATCGACGATGGTGGCACCGATCCCTGGAAGGTCTGCACGATCGATGACCAGGTTGGAGCCGTCGCCGTTACGACCGACGGTGTAGGTGTGTGGATGCTCAAGCAGAAGGAGGTAGTCGTCCGCAGTTCGGCCGAGCGTCTTGCCCTCCCAAATCGCCCGTTGGAGATCCCACGCTTCCTGATACGACACGCGACCCAGCCACCTCGTACGCATCACAGGATCGCTCGATCCCGTCATCACGAGAGTTCTTGCTCCCAGTCCCAGGTCTCGAGGTTCTCCTTGACGCGTGCCAGGAACAGGACCGCCGTCGACCCATCGAACACCCTGTGATCCCAGCTCAACCCGAGATAACCGATGTGGTGGATGGCAACGGCATCGGAACCATCAGGAAGTTCGACTACCACAGGCTTCTTCGTCACGGTGTCTGTGCTCAGTATCGCGGCGGTCGGGTAAGGGATGATGGGGGTGCTCATGAAAGAGCCGAAGGGGCCAGGATTCGTGATGGAGAACGTGAATCCGGTGAGGTCGTCCGGGCCGAGGTTCCCTGACCGGGCATCAGCAGCAACCGTCCTGATCGATCGGGCGAGGCCCCTGAGTGTCTTCGAGTCGGATTCGACGATATTGGCAACAATCAGTCCCTTCTGGTCGAGATCCACCGCGATACCGAGGTTGACCGACCGGGGGAACGTGTGTGTCCCTGCTTCGATATCAAGGACCGAGTGCACAACGGGGAACGCTGCGAGCGCATCCATCGTGGCTCGTGCGATAAACGGGAGATAGGTCAACGAACTGCCCTCTGCCGCTTTGAACGCCGCCCCGTGGGTTGCACGAGCGCGAGCGACATTCTCGTAGTCGACCTCCACAGATGTCCACACGTGGGCCGCGGACCGCTTCGCATTGATCAGGTTCTCAGCGATCCGTTCCCGCATCCGCGTGACCTCGTGCACCTCGCCTGCCACAGGAGTTACCGATGGCGTTGCGGCCGGAGTGGGGGCTCCCACGGATGGGACCGGTGTCGAAGATCGTGTCGACGAATCGACGATTCCCTCATCTGTGTCTCCACGAGATGCAATGAACGCTTCAACATCCTTGCGGGTGATTCTCCCGCCACCACCGGTGCCTGGCACCATGGCAAGGTCGACACCGTGTTCGTCGGCCAGTTTCCGAACAACAGGAGACAGCACTCCCCTCCGCTCCGTCCTGGCCTCAGCAACCTCCCTCACACCCTGATCCGCCTCTTCGCTGACGGCTAACGACTGACTGCCGACGGCTTCCTC
>JAMBLL010000096.1 GCA_023336765.1 Actinomycetes bacterium
AAGGCACGGTCCTTCCACACATACAGCTGAAACCACAGGTTCGCATCGGGGACCGCAGCAGCGAGCTCTGCCGGAGTTGTGGTCCCCATCGTTGAGAGAACATAGGGAATCCTGGCCGCCTCGGCTACACGGCCGACTGCTGGCTCCCCTGCGTGATGCATCATCCGGGTGAAACCCGTCGGTGCGAATCCAAAGGGGTATCCAACCCGCTCACCGAGCACCGTTGTCGTTGTGTCACAGTCCGATACGTCTCTCAACACGTGTGGCAGGAACTCGATGTTGTCGAAGAGATCCCTCGACCTGGTGATGCTGATCTCAGAGTCAGCCGCTCCATCCACATAATCGAACGGCGCTCTCGGTGTACGACGACGGGCTCTTCGACGAAGGTCCTCGACACTGGCCATCCTTCTCATCAGGCGTTCGGTGTGGGTGCCTGTTCGAGGCGCTGGGCGCAGGAGGGGAGCAAGTTCGCTCCAGCGTGGGGCCCGTCGTTGTGTCATCCTCCTAGGTTGCCACATCTCGGGCACCTGCACCACCCCGGAATCGCGATACGCCATTCGATGTGCACAATCCATAGATACGTACTATGGTATTTGTGAATAGAGGCACCAGGCGATACCGGGAATCATCGCCGAAGGGGCCAGAGCTTTATGGACCCCGGGTACCGCAGTTGGGGCGATGCCCGGGGTCACCCCTTTTCAGGATGGCAAAGTGCTACTATTGCGGTCAGGACACAGGAGTTCTCGATTGACCACATCATCCAAAGACATCGACGCTGAAGAGTTGACCACAGACGACCTTGTGCAACAGGTCGAGGACCTTCGCGATGAACGCGATCGACTTGTTGAGACTGCGGATAAGGACGCCCCTCTCCGTCCGTATCAGATCGAACTCCTGAAACTCCAACGCTACCTCGAACGCAAGAAGATACCGATGATCGTCATCTTCGAAGGCAGGGATGCCTCGGGCAAGGGCGGGACCATCCGACGTATCACCCGATACATGAACGAGAAACGCTACGCGGTTGTTGCGCTCGGCAAGCCAACGAAAGAACAACAGACCTCATGGTACTTCCAGCGTTACGTCCAGAATTTCCCCGCAGGAGGCGAGATGGTCCTGTTCGACCGGTCGTGGTACAACCGCGCCATGGTGGAACCGGTATTCGGCTTCTGTACGAAGACGCAGTACAGGGACTTCCTTCGGGGAGTTGTCGGCTTCGAGAAAGATCTCGTACGTCAGGGTTTCGTTCTCGTGAAACTCTACTTCAGCGTGGAGAAGGACGTCCAGGCGGAGCGCTTTGCACGACGCCGCAACGATCCGCTCCGACAGTGGAAGCTCAGCGAGATCGACGTGCAGGCCCAGGAGTACTGGGACGACTTCACTGAGATGAAGCATCGTATGATCGAACGCACCTCGACAGGGTCAGCGCCATGGACGATCGTACGCTCCAACAGTAAGAAGAAGGCTCGACTCAACGCAATGAAGGTGATCCTCAATGCCGTTGACTACGATGACAGGGACCCTGATCTCGACTTCACCCCCGATCCTGAGGTCGTCATCTCGGGCAAGCGGGAACTGCAACGCATGGATACCGAACGCGACACACTCGGTCGCCCTCGCGGCTGAGTCAGGAACTGAGCCAACGAGACGCTCTGGCAGTCAGCGGAGGCATGAGCAGGTACGTCAGGGCGACGATCGTGATCACGTCGGCCACCAGTATCGCTGGTACACGGGCCAGGCCTGGCCACAACGAGTCCTCGAGACCTGCCACAACGAGCGACAGGGGCACGAGGGCCATCAGGACGATGACGACCTGCTTCCAACGCTTCACCGGGTCGCTGTGCTCTGATGGGAACCATCCTCCGAAACTCCCGACGACGTTCGTTGTCAGGTCACCCTCGATGATCGGGTCGAGAGCGTCGAGGAACGTTGCGCGCTCGGGCGAATCGATCCAATTCCGCACATGTTCGTCCGAGTCGAATGTCAGCATGAGCACCGTGTCGCGTTGGATACCCTCGACAGGCGGAAGGATCTCACTGCTCACGAACCCGGGAAACGTCGCTAGGGAGCGGTCCAGGACCGCGTGTGCCATGATGTGTTCTGAATCTGCGCCAGGCGCCAAGCAGTACGACGACACGATACGGACCGCGGCCCCTGAACGCTCTCCTGCCACGATCTGTACATGTTCGTCTCCCACGATCAGATCTTCGGCGTCGGAAAGGAGTTCCATGCGGACGTCAGAATCCAACCACGCGTCGAGAGCCGGCCTGTCCGTGAAGCGGTAGATGGTGATCCACTGGTCCTCGTGAGATACGTCTGGCCTGTGCACCGCGGCGCTCACGTATCCAGGAGCAGCCACCACAACGTTGAGTAGGCGATTGATCCAGATGCCGAACGCTGCGTGGTCGTCAGGATGCACGGTGTATGAGACGATCGAAGTCGGCACAGATCTCTGCATGATCATCCTCCTGACTTCTCCGTATCGAGGTATCCAACACGCAGACAATACAGGAGGAGGGTGCCACTTTCGTGACACCCTCCTCCTCCTCTTCGATTGTCGATTGTTACTCCGTATGGGTGATCTGCCGGAGCCGGAACGTCTGGTAGTGGATCACCTTCACGATGGTGATCAGGCCAAGCATGATGGAGAACAGGTACACAATGGTACCGAATCGCCGTGCTGCCTCAAGCCAGATCGTCCACTGCTCTGCGAGGATCGGGTCGACGCCACCGTCGGCGATCGCAATCCCTGCGAAGACGTGGAGGACGACTGCCGTGAGGATGATCATCATCGCCATCATCATCCCGACGAGGAAACCCTTCGCCGTACCCGGCATCTTGAGCGTCTTGACATCGGAGTTGGTGGCCGCCTGGACCGATCCTCCGCCGACCCTGAACTCGCCGAGGATCTTCGCTATTGCGAAGGAAATCGCTGCGAATACCATGGCAAATCCGAAGAACATGGCTGCGGAGATGTACTGGCCGTACGCCGCAATCTGGAGCGGGTCATCCCCGTTCGAGATCATGTTCGATCGTGCGATCGCGAGACCCATGCCGATGGCGAATCCCATCAGGGACATTGCGAACATGGGGGCCCAGAGCGCTCTGCCTGCCTTCTGGGGCACGTTACGGTCGGGGGCCTTTGATGTGGTGTCTGTCGTGAAGTCGTCGATAGTTTTGGTTGTCATTGTGATGCCTCCTATTCGCCTGTTCCGGCGATCGAGCGGATGCGGGAGAACTGGAACCCGAGCACGTTGGCGATCGTTGCCAACGCCAGGACGATGCCTGCGAGCAGTAGGGCAAGTCCGAGTTCACGCAGCGGGCCCATCCATGCCCACCAGGGGGCGATTTCTGCGAACGAATCTGCATTGAGACCCGTCACCGTGTAGACGTACAAGCCGAACTGGACCATCGAGATCATCAACCCGGTTGCCATCAACGCAACGAACGCCTTGGCTGTTGCTGGCATCTTCAGGGTGATCACGTTCAACCCTAGTGCCTTCTGGACGTCTGCTCCGCCTTCACGCAACGACCCGAGGATCGATCCAAGGAGGAACGAGATTCCTGCGAGGACAAGGCCCTCACCGAGGAACTGAAGTCCCTGGGTCCATCCGGATGCGCCAACGCCTGTTTCTGTTCCCACGTTGTTGCCCCATACGATCGATGTGACGAGTCCAGCAACGACGAACATCGGTCCCATTGCGACCATCGGGAACCACATCGTGCGTGCCATCTTGTGGATCGGGAGCGTTTCTGGAACACCCTTGGTAACGGTCGCATCACCGAACTCGGTGTGAACGTCACCAAGGTTCGGACCTGAACCGTGCTCGGTTGGCTGGATCGCTCCGAGCGACTCCTTCACGCCTTCGATCCTGAGCCACAACCGCACCAGGATGCCGACCAGAGCGGCGGCGATCGCCAACTTGACCGTTACAAGGGCGGTTGTCTGGAGTCCGAAGGCGTAAGCCAGCAACTGTGCTGAATTCCCACCTTCGAGATCGTTTGCGGCTACCAGAGCGATGACGAGCACTGCCATTGCTATCATGATCCCGAATACGCCGAGCCCAATCGCGATGTTGGTATGTGGTGTCTCCACTGTGTAATCGTCGCTTGTTGGTGTCACCAACTTGTTGATTGCGACTGCCATGAGGTCTCCTCTCATTGTTCGATATCGACCTTCATGAACGACAACCGCGGCCGCCGGGCATATGGCCCCACACTGTCATGTAGTTGACAGAGTCTTGTCAAGTAGGTGACAATCTGGGGGCATCCCACACAACGACGGGCTTCTTCACATCCGTGGGAGCAGGAATCTCGCGTAGACCTGGACCACAGTCGCCATTCCACGACGCGTCATTTTCATGTTGAGCAGGTCCAATGACGTCGACTCCTTGTGGGTCGTCGGTGCACCTCGCCCATGGCCTCTGAGGAAGAAGACCTCACGCCCTGAAACCGCGAGTTCTTCGGGTGCCACGGCTGTCGCCTCGAGCGATCTGGCCTCGGCGACTCCAGGTTCACGCTCAAGGAACGACACCTCGACGACGACATCATCGCCCCTCCATGGAACCGTGTCGAGGATCGAACGGATCTCTTCGCCACTTCGCAGGAACACCTCGGACGTGAAACCGAACTGCTGAGCAAAGGGCACCTCGAGTTCCAACGGTAGGGGAGGGGAGGGGGCGTCGAAGATGACGTTCCCCGTCGCAAGGTATGTGGCGACGTTGGAGTATCCCAGATCCCCGTACAACGCACGAAGGCCCGCCATCTTGATGCGCCGGTTCCCTGTGTTGATAGCTCTCAGGAACGCAACGTACTGCACTTTCATCTACCTCCACATCTAACGTACTCCGAGCGAACCCTAGCTATCCGGAATCACGGTATGACCTCGACCGGCTTCGTGGGTTGGGTGCGATGTGTGCCGCCGCTCGAACATCTGAACAAAGCAGGAACAGAGAGCCCAGGAGGACCCCGATCCAGTAGCTTCGGGTTGACATCCTGACACAGACCTGGAGTGAAGGCCATGAAATTCTTGAAGCGATACCGTTGGATAATCATCGGGGCCGGGGTCGCGATCGTCGTTGTGGCATTCCTGGCCTTCCGCCCTGACAAGCTGTTCGTCGACGATGCTGTGGACGAGTCCCTCTCGGACGCTTTCGTGACCGAAACGGTCGCAACGACATCGCTACCGCCGGTGACACCCGCCACAAGTAGCGCTCCAGATCCAGGGGAGCCGACGACCACGTCCACCACCCAGGCCCCTACGACCACCCAACCCGAGCCGTCAGATCCAACGATCGTCGCAAGCGGCGACTTCTTCGGCATCGACCACTCCGCCGAGGGCACCGCTGCGATCTACGAACAGGATGGTAGGTACATCCTGCGCTTCGAGGACGACACCGATATCCAGAACGGCCCGGACCTCTATGTGTGGCTCCTCGAGGACGATGACTACCAGAGCGGTACACCTACAGAGTACATCGATCTCGGGAAGATCAAGGGGAACGTCGGCGGTCAGAACTACGATCTGCCGCCTGAATACGACCCGGACCTCCACCAGTTCGTCCTCATATGGTGTCTCCGATTCGCGACCCCATTCGCCGGTGCACCGCTCTTGTGATCAACGTGTGACAGGCAGTATGGCGTGCACGTGGAATGACGGCGTCGCCGAAGGGGTCCGTCTCAACCGATAGGTGCGTGGCTCTCAACGATCCCATCGGCCAATCGCGTCATCACAGCAAAGGCGCCCTCCATCAATTCCGTATACGCTTTGCTGTACTCCGTGCCAGATTGCTCGGGGAGTTCCTCACCACCGAGGCTTTTGGGAGGTTCTGCACACAGGAGAATCCTCGTGCCGCTGCCGCTCGGTATCAGGTAGGTGGTGTACTTGACGATCGAGTCCTCTGTGAACTGCATGATCACCGTGATGTACTCGTATGGCCGCATATCGAGGATCGTGAAGATGACCAGTTCGTTGTCGCCGTGAGCGCAGTGGAACTCGGTTCCAGGCGCAACGCGCCCGTCGGTCGCTCCACGGACATCCATGCCATAGGCATCGAGCCATTGCATCCGCTTGCGGGGGTCGATGATGTGGTCCCACACAACAGCAGGAGGAGCCGCTGTGTGCTCCCTCACCTCAGCCCAGGCATCGGATTGGAGAACCTTGATCTCTGTTTGACGCTGCAAGAACTCGAAGAC
>JAMBLL010000097.1 GCA_023336765.1 Actinomycetes bacterium
GTTCGAGGTAAGTGGTACGACTCGGGTTTCCCCCTCTGTCTCGTTCCTCGACATCTCCCCCGCGAAGGCCGGGGGAGAAAAAGAAGGGCTCCTCATTCCATTCCGTCGTAGAACTGGTCTGACTCGGTGGATCCTTCGAGGGCGAGGGTCGAGGACAGGCCGCCCGTGATGACCTGGCTCACGTGGTCGAAGTAGCCCGCTCCGACTTCACGCTGATGCCTGGTGGCCGTGTAGCCGTCGGACTCCATGGCGAACTCGGCCTCCTGGAGTTCCACATATGCCTCCATGCCGCGCTGTGAGTATCCCCTCGCGAGGTCGAACATCGTGGCGTTGAGTGCATGGAAGCCGGCAAGGGTGATGAACTGGAACCTGTACCCCATGGCACCAAGTTCCTTCTGGAACGTGGCGATCGAAGCATCGTCGAGATGACGCTTCCAGTTGAACGACGGTGAGCAGTTGTATGCAAGCATCTTGCCAGGGAACTCCTCGTGGATCGCTGCTGCGAATGCGGCAGCCTCGTCGAGGTCTGGTGTTGATGTTTCGCACCAGATCAGGTCGGCGTACGGGGCGTAGGCCAGACCACGAGCGACTGCAGCATCAAGGCCGTTGTTGACAACGTAGAAGCCTTCGGCAGTACGTTCACCCGTGGTGAACTCCTGGTCGCGCTCATCGATGTCCGTCATCACCAGTGCGGCACCGAGCGAGTCGGTCCTCGCCACGACAAGGGTCTGGGTGCCCATGACGTCGGCGGCGAGCCTGGCGGCCTTGAGCGTTCTGACATGCTGACTCGTTGGGACGAGGACCTTGCCCCCCATGTGCCCGCACTTTTTCTCGGAGGAGAGTTGGTCCTCGAGATGCACCGCTGCAGCCCCGGCATCGATGAAGGCCTTGGTCAATTCGAAAACGTTGAGAGCGCCACCGAACCCTGACTCAGCATCGGCGATGATCGGGATCATCCATTCGTGGGAGACATCGCCCTCGGACCATTCGATCTGGTCAGCTCGTTTGAGCGCATTGTTGATCCTCGCGACCAATGCGGGGGCAGAGTTCGACGGGTACAGCGATTGATCCGGGTACACGGAGCCTGCGAGGTTCGCATCAGCGGCGACCTGCCATCCCGAGAGGTAGATCGCCTGGAGCCCACCCTTGACCATCTGAACCGCCTGGCCACCCGACATGGCGCCCAGTGCACTGACGTAGTCCTCGGTGTGAAGGAGGTCCCACAGTTTCCGTGCCATGGCCGAGGCTATCGTACGTTCCTCCACGAGGGATCCCTGAAGCCGCACGACGTCCTGTGCGCTGTAACCCCGCTCGATTCCGTGCCACCTCGGATTGCTCTCCCAGTCCTCATGGATGGCCGCGGCCCTCGTTGTGATTGCGCCTTCGTTTGTCATGATCGCTCCTTTCGAGACAGGTCAGTCCTCGAGAATGGTGTATGCGGGCAGGGTCAAGAAATCGGGGAAATCCTCACTGAGCGCCACGGTCTCGAAGAGGGCCTTTGCCTCCTCGAATCGTGACGCGTCGTAGATGGCGTGGCCAAGTTCCGATCTGAGACGTTCGGTCTCTTCGTCAGCGATCTTGGAGATGTAGGCAGGGGTGATGGAGACCCCTTGATCCGTGGATGAGTCAGAGTGAATCCACTGCCAGATCTGAGAACGTGAGATCTCCGCGGTCGCTGCATCTTCCATCAGATTGTATATGGCTGCTGCGCCGACGCCTCTCAGCCAGGATGCGAGATACTGGATTGCAACATCGACGTTCTGCCTCACGCCACCTTCGGTGATCTGGCCGCCGGGAACCTCGAAGTGCATGAGGTCCGCTGCACCTACCGATACATCCGGTCGCTGCTTGGACAACTGGTTCGGGGCATCCATGAGGACATCGTCGAAGATCTCCGTAACGAGGTCCACGAGGTCGGGGTGTGCCACCCAGGTTCCATCGCATCCGTCTGCTGCCTCGCGGGTCTTGTCCTCGGTAACCTTCGCAAACGCGATCGCGTTGATCTCCTGATCTCGTCGGGATGGGATGAACGCGGCCATTCCACCCATTGCATGTGCGCCACGCTTGTGGCAGGTCTGGACCAACAGTTCCGTGTACGCTCGCATGAAAGGTGCCGTCATGCCGATCTGACCTCTGTCAGGGAGGGCGAAACCCTCGCGGGAGCGGAACTTCTTGATAACGGAGAAGATGTAATCCCACCGGCCGGCGTTGAGGCCTCCTGAGTGGTCCTTCAATTCGTACAGGATCTCGTCCATCTCGAACGCCGCAGGGATCGTCTCGATCAGCACCGTGGCCTTGACTGTGCCATGCTCGATTCCGAGTGTTTGCTGTGCGTGGACGAAAACATCATTCCATAGACGAGCTTCGAGGTGGCTCTCGAGTTTCGGCAGGTAGAAGTAGGGTCCGGAACCCCTGGCCAGGAGTTCCTCCGCGTTGTGGAAGAAGTACAGGCCAAAGTCGAACAGGGAAGCCGAAACAGGTACGCCGTCGACGATCAGGTGCCGCTCGTCGAGGTGCCAGCCTCTCGGTCGCACCATGAGCGTTGCAGGTTCCTGTGTGAGCGCGTACCGCTTCCCCGCTTCATTCGTGAAATCGATCTGTCTGCGGATGGCGTCGTACAGATTGATCTGGCCGTCGACCATGTTGTGCCAGGTGGGGGAGTTCGAGTCCTCGAAGTCTGTCATGAATACGCGCGCACCGGAGTTGAGGGCGTTGATCACCATCTTGCGGTCTGTCGGGCCTGTGATCTCACATCGGCGATCGGCGAGGTCAGCGGGAGCGGGTCGGACGGTCCAGTCCCCCTGTCGCACTGTGGCGGTGTCTGGGAGGAAGTCGAACCCGGTCCCTGTGTCGATTCCGGCCTGGCGAACCTGGCGTCTGGCGAGCAGGTCGATCCTGGTTTGGTTGAAACGCCGGTGGAGATCAGCTACGAAGGTCACCGCTTCGTCCGTGAGGATCGATGAGAATCGATCCTCCATGTCTCCAACGATTGTCACATTGTCCATGGCGTCCCTTTCGTTCTCGGGTTAGGAAACGCCATTCTTGCTGTCAACGCAAATCGTACAGGTGATAAGAAATGCTATAGTTGCGAAAAGTGTGGAGACAGGGAGTTCTTCGTGGCAACAATCGATCCGCTGATGTTCGGCCAACGGGTGCGGCACTATCGTAAACGGTCCGGCATGACGCTTGAGGCGCTCGGTGCGCTCGTCGGGAAGCCCGCACCGTACCTCTCACTTCTCGAGAATGGCAAGAAGGAACCTCGCCTTGGTGTCATCAACGATCTCTCCGTAGCCTTCGGGATCGATGCAGCCGACCTTCTACGACCCGAGGCGCCATCTCGCAGGGCTGAACTCGAGGTGGCGATCGAGCGGGCACAGCGTGACCAGGCGTATCGAGATCTCTCGCTGCCGTACCTCAAGCCAGGTTCTCGCATCCCTGACGCCGCACTTGAACACATCGTGCGACTGTACGAGGAGTTGCGGGGCCGTGACGATGCCGTACCGTTCACACGAGACGAGGCACGGGCAGCGAACGCACAACTTCGGGCGGAGATGACCGAACGCGGCAACTACTTCGACGAGATCGAGAAACTCGCTGCCGGTGTCGTCGCTGCGATCGAGTATTCAGGGCATGGTGCGATGTCCAAGGGCGACCTCAACCTGCTGGCTGATCACTTCGGGTTCAAGGTGATCAGGACCTCTGATATGCCCGCTTCCGTGCGGTCGGTGTCTGATACCCGCAACGGCAAGATCTATGTTGCTGGCAGGGACAACCTCGATTCGAAGCAGGCTCGATCAGTCATCCTCCAGACGCTGGGGCACTTTGCACTCGGCCATGAGGACCCTCGAGACTTCGGCGAATTCCTTCGCCAGCGCGTCGAGGCCAACTACTTCGCAGGGGCGGTCCTCGTCCCAGAGACAGCCGCCGTTTCGTTCCTCCGGGATGCCAAGGCGGACAGGAACCTGTCTGTTGAGGACCTCAAGGATCGCTTCTTCGTGTCCTATGAAATGGCAGGACATCGATTCACCAACCTCGCCACAGAGCACCTCGGCCTCGGAACCCATTTTGTACGGTCCGATGATCAAGGCATCATCTGGAAGGCCTACTCGAACAACGGTGTCCCGTTCCCACAGAATTCATCAGGGGCGATCGAGGGCCAACGACTGTGTCGCGAATGGGGGACACGCCAGGCATTCGTCTCCGAATCCCGATTCACGATTCACTACCAGTACACGGACACCAGTGAGGGAACATTCTGGTGTGCGACCTTCGTCGAGTTCGGGCGAGAACCCGCACACGCGATAACGGTGGGTACGAGGTTCGAAGACGCCAAGTGGTTCCGCGGGTGGAATACCGAGCGACACTCCGTGTCGCGATGCCCCGATGGCAA
>JAMBLL010000098.1 GCA_023336765.1 Actinomycetes bacterium
AAGTAGGTATGAAGTATCACGACTCTGAACCAGGAAAGAGACATCGTGCAAACCCGGCTACCTCACCATCGCTACTTCGAATAACGGTGGAGACATGCACCATTTCAACACCGGGACCTGGCGATCGCCCAGCATCGATACACAGACACCACACAACCTCCGAGTCGTACTGCCTGCTACGTACTTCGTCATACGTTCCGAACCCACACCCCGCTCATTTCCGAAGAGCGCCTTATCCGCTAGCCCCCTGACTACTTGGTCACAAGCGTCTTGCCCCCCGATCTCCACGCATCGAGCAGAGACACGCGGGCACCGGTACGAAGCGCGGCGCCGCGATACACCCTCGATCCGACCCGAACCAGCGCTGCAATGCTGAGGATCACCAGCAGCACAGCGACCGCAACTTCCCACAGCGGAGCATCGCCCAGGTTGATTCGGAACGGCATGAGAATTGGCGACCAAAGTGGAACGAATGAGGCGATGCGAACCAAGGGTCCAGGCCCCGACTCGATCGAGAACACCATTATCAGGTACGCCGGCATGATCGATACCGCAGGGATGAACGCCACTGACTGCATGTCTTCCTGACGTGAGATCGTCGCTCCAGCGGTTGCATACATGAAGCTGTACAGGAGGTAGCCAAGAACGAACCAGAAGATGAGCCAGAACACCGCAGTCAGGCCGACGCTTGCGATGTCCAGCCCGTCCAATTCTGGAAGAGGAGCCAACATCAAACCGATGACGGCGGCCAAGCCGAGCACGCCGACCTGCACCAGGCCGAGGGCCCCTATGCCAAGTACCTTCCCAATGACCAGCGACGAAGCCTTGGCCCGCGACAGAATCACTTCCACGATCCGGTTCTGCTTCTCCTCAACGATGCCCATCGCGACGAACTGACCGAACATCATGATCGTTGTCAACAGAACAAGGGCCGATATGAAGGAGGCGACGCCCCTTGCCTCCTGGTTGGGCTCTTCAGGTTCTTCCGGTTCGAGTTGGACCACATCGATCTGAACCGGTGCCAGGAGTGAGTCCACGTCCGCCTCAGTAAATCCGAGATCTGATGCGACCTGGCGCCGAACCGCCACGTGTGCGGCAGAACTGAAGATCGAAGCCACCGTGCCAGACGGCCCGGACATGGACACGATGGTGTGGCCATCGACCAGCACAGCCTGGACATCTCCAGACTCAACCGCCTGGGTAGCACTGTCCACGGTCGGGTATTCGATCACAACGACGTCAGCACCGATGGCCTCGGCAGCGGCCTCGATGTCATCCACAAGGCCAGTTGGGGAGTCGCCCCCGACACCCAGAGAGGTGGTGTCTGACCGTCCCACAAGAAGGGAGACACCGAAGATCCCCACGATGATCAGCAGCGAGAGGCCAACAAGCACCCCCCGGAAGACCCGACTCTTGGACCGCTCCGTGAATTCTCTCCGCGCGATTATCCAGACCTGATTCGTTGGCGTCACTTCACAACCGCCTCTTGGAAGATGTCGGACAAGGCCGGTGTCTCGTACGAGAACCGGGTTATCGATCCGGCGTCGCGCGCGAGGCGTAGCAGTTGTTCAACATCGACTGAAGCATCAACGATGTGGTGCCGTTTACCCCCCGTGCCAACCTCATGTGCCCCGCTGACCGGTGGTGTCCACAATTGGCCATCAACCTCTATCAGCACTCTCCGATACGACGCCTCTTCTCTGATCTCGTTGAGGTCTCCTATCAGAATGACCTCACCCTGGTCGATGATCGCGACGTCCTCGCAGATATGTTCGACCAGGTCAAGTTGGTGCGACGAGAAGAGGATTCCCGCACCCTTGGATGCGAATTCTCTGATCACTTCACTCATCGAGTCGACACCTATCGGATCAAGGCCGGAGAACGGTTCATCGAGCACGAGGAGGTCAGGGTCGTGAATGATGGCTGCTGCCATCTGAACTCGCTGTTGATTGCCGTGCGAAAGGTCCTCGAGTTTCGCATCCGCCCGGTCACCAAGACCGAGGCGTTCGAGCCACATGTCCGTTGAGGCGCCGGCATCCCTGCTGCTCATACCCGAGAGGCTGGCCAGATAGACGAGTTGGTCTCGCACCTTCATACGCGGGTACAGCCCACGCTCCTCGGGCATGTACCCAAATCTCACCAATCGCGCCAGGTCGATCGGCTGACCGTTGTAGGTGACGTCGCCAGAGTCAGGCTGCACGAGCTTGAATATGGACCGCATCGTCGTGGTCTTCCCCGCTCCGTTGCGCCCGAGAAAGCCAAGAATCCTGCCGGGATGAACGTCGAACGACACGTCACGCATCGCCACCACCTCACCGTATCTCTTTGAGATGTTGCGTACCGACAGCATGGAGGAAGGGTAGACACCAGACAGTCTCCGTCGTACAGGCTCGCTGCGCTCGCGGTACAAGGCCTCCGGCCGTATCAGCCTCCGGCGTAAAGGCTCGCAAGCTCGCGGACAAGATCCGCAGCAATACGCGAGCGCAGCGAGCTGATACAGCGAGGCGCCAGCCGAGCTTGTACCGCGAGGCGCCAGCCGAGCCTCAGGTGCTTCCCTCCCAGTCTGCGTGGAGTGCGCCGTAGACGCCCCCCGCGCGAACCAGGTCTGTATGGGTGCCGTCCTGCACGATTACGCCTGCGTCGAACACGAGAACTCGATCAGACGCCTCGGCTGTGGAGAGCCTGTGTGCGATCGTAATCGACGTTCTCCCCGACGTAAGAAACTCGATGGCCCGACGGATCTGCACCTCGAGTGCGGGGTCAACGGCCGATGTCGCCTCGTCAAGCACCAGGACACTTGGATCTGCGATCCACGCACGTGTGACCGCGACAAGTTGGCGTTCACCCGCCGAAAGGCTTCCGCCTCGTTCGCCAACGTCCGTGTACACACCGGCCGGCAACGCGTCGAGCCATCTGACAAGACCAAGATCTGCAAACGCTGCGCGGACCTCCGCGTCGTCCGCGGTTGGCCTCCCGTATCGCACGTTGTCTGCAACGGAACCCTCGAACAGGAACCCCTCCTGAGGCACGTAGGCAACACCGGAACGCAGCGAATCGAAGGCTATCTGATCGATATCCGTTTCTCCGATCGATATCACACCACGTGATGGGACCATCAGCCTCGTTGCGAGCTTTGCGAATGTCGTCTTACCTGAACCTGTTTCACCGACGACAGCAACACGTTCACCCGCACGAATATCGACCGTGATGTCACGCAATATGTCGGGTCCCCCCGGATAGGCGAACGTGACATCGTCAAAGGAGACAGACAGGGAACTATCGGACAACTCCACTCCATCGACCGGGTCAGGAATCGATACAGGTGTATCGATGATGCCAAGGATCTTGCGAAGCCCGGCACCGGCCGATTGAGCCTGGTCGATCGTCTCGACGAGGCGCTGAATCGGATCGATGAGCAGGTTCACGAGGAACAGGAACGCAACGAGGGTTCCTGCGCTCATCGACCACTGGCCCCCGAAATACACACCTGCGCCGACAACAACAGCAGTGAGGGTGCCAGCGAAGAGTTCCGCACTCGAGAAGAGAGCCGAGGCGAGAACCGCCGTTCGAACTTCCGCTGAGAACTGTTCATCGAGCGTTTCGTCAACCCGCTCGAGTACGACCTCTTCCATACCGTAGGCCCGAATCGTTGACAAGCCCGAGATCGCCTCACCCGTCGCAGCGAGGGAGTCAGACACCCGCTCACGAACACGATCGTGTGCCCGCGACAACACACGCTGGAACACAACGACCAGGATGGTGTACATGACAACGCCCGCGAGCACCAAGATCGCGAGTTGCCACTGATAGAACAGCATGGCCCCCATGGCGAGTACCACCTGTGCAGAGCCGAGGACCATCCCCACGCCGCCCCACTCCCAGAATTGTTGGATCGTTTCGATGTCGGACGTGACCCTCGCAACAAGAGCTCCTCTTCGGTGGGACTGAACGTCGAGCATCGACATCTTGTGGAGGTGCCCGAACGTTGAGACCCTCAACTGCGCGAGGCCCCACGCAGCCGAACGCATCAGCCTCCGCAACGAGAACCAGCGCGCAGCTGTCGCAAGCAGAACCGCTCCGAGAGCTATCAGCCCGAGGCGCACAGCAGCCGCGACATCAGCATCTCGGGTCCCAAGGACCTCGTTGTCGATGATCAGCTGCAGAACGATCGGAACCGCAAGCTGGAGAGCCGTGCCTGTCACGGCGAGAATGAGGGTCCAGACGAGGCCACGGGAGAGTTCAGGGGCGATCTTGAACGATCGCCGAAGGGCATGGGTCGTGCTCATCCTTGACTGGTCGGTCATGGTGAAGCCCCTTCCCTGTC
>JAMBLL010000099.1 GCA_023336765.1 Actinomycetes bacterium
CCGGCCATCGGAGGTGGGTGGCTCGACGTCGAACCCTGCAAGCGATGCCAGTTCGTCTGCGGCACCCACCAACCCGTCGAGGAACTCAAGGTCGTCCGTCCATCGTATGGGCAGGTTCGAGAGGCCGTGGTATGCACCTGCGAACGAACCAGCCATCGCCGCCACGGTGTCGGCGTCGTAGCCACCGTTTGCCGCATCGGTGATGGTGCGCTCCGGGTCGTTGTGGTTGACGATGAAAGCACCGATCGCAGCGGGAAGGGACTCGAGAACGAACGCCCCATTGTGTGTCACGTCGTAGATGTCCTCGACGTGCATGTGGCGCATGAGGAACACCTCGTGGATGCGATCCCTCAGCGTCACCCAGCGGCCGGGTTTGCGTTGCTTGACGGGAGGATCCTCGATTCCATTGAGCACATTATCGATGCCAGCGAGTAGCTCATCGAGGTCGAGCCCACCGGCCTGCGTGTGTAGGAGGAAGGACGTCACATAGGCCATGACGATGCTCGAAGCCACAGCAGTTGGGTCGGCGTGTGTGATCACGGTCGTCTGGGCTGCGATGCGACGAAGCGTGTCGATATTGAACGGTGCAGCGAGAGCGATCGGTGTCGAACGCATCGCAGCACCGTTGCCGGCTGAGGCCGAGCCAGCTTCGTACCAGGGTGATCCCTTTGCGATCCGTCCACATGCCGCTCGCGTTGCACTTCCCATGCCCCGACCGATGAGGCCCCAGTACATGAACCGTTCCGCGACGTCGTGCGGGTCAACAACGCCCTTCTCGATGATGGACTGAGCAAGACACAGGGTCATCTCGGTGTCATCTGTCAGGGTTCCCTTCGGTCCAGACACATACCCACCCCAAGCGATGAGTTCTGTCACATAGCCATGTTGGCGACGGATCCGGTACGGGGACATACCCTCGAGGGCCCGTCCGAGCGCGTCGCCGGTCGCCGTTGCGACCATGGCGCCGCGGAAGCGATCCTGATAATCGACGTCCGGATTGGGTCTGAGTCGCAGGTCGGTCGGTGGGATGTCGATCAGGCGGCGTGTATCCGTCGCCTGATCTGTGTGTCGGTAGGCCATGATGTGCTTCAATCCTTTCGGGTGAGACTGTTGAGATACGTCACGAACCCTGGGTTCGGGTCCGCATTCGGGAGGGATTGGCGCACCCTCTCGAGTGCATCGACTCCTGAGATGCCGAGCGTGGTGGCGAGGTACGCAGCAGCGACCGTGGGTGTCCGGCTCTCGGCACGAACACAGTGCACGTACACCGTCCTTCCGGTGTCACGTTGGGACGCGATGAAACGCACAGTGTCATCGATGACGAATTCGAGATTCGGATTAGCTCCGGGTGAGGCTTCGTCGATCAGGCGCACGTCGATGTGTACGTTGCTCACTGGCTCTGAACCCATCCGGCAGAGTGACACGACGATGTCGGTGTCTGCTTGCTCGATTCCGGCGATGTTCCCGACGATGACGCCCGGGTCATCTGCGAGAGGTTCAGCGATCGGGCCTTGCGGGAAGTTCGTTCGGTAGTAGCCGTCCATGTTGGGGTTCGCTGGCCAACCGGCGCTGTCGTCCACGCCTCCTGTGGCTGTCAACGCTGCAAGACGAACAAGATCCCTTGTGGCGATGCCAGGCCACCCAGCCATGATGGTTTTCCACTCGAGTGGTATCGCCGAGACACCGTAGATCGCACCGAGCATGCCACCTGCGATCGCTGCGGTGGTGTCGGTGTCGTTCCCGATGCGAACCGTGTTCTCGAGGACAAGCCTGAGGTGGTCTGCTCGACGCTCGGGGACGGGAGTTTGGATGATCGATGACCAGGCTGCTTGGAACGCTGTCACAACGAATCCGTTCGGGTTGAACGTGCGCGGGTCTTTCGTCTCGGCGGATGTGATGATGTCGTCCCAGATCGATCTGTGATCGGACGGGATGTAGGCGAGGCCTGAACGGATGTCCGGGATCTCGCCGGTCTCGATCGCTTCTGCGATTGAGATGGACCACAAGACGCACGCGTCGATCGCGAGCGGGTCTGCATGTGTGAGGGCAGAGATGTCCGCAGCGGCCTCTGCGATGGCGTCGTTATCGCCCAGGAAGGCGAGAGCCACGGGACCGGTGCGCATCAATGATCCGTTGCCAGCCGAGCTGTTCGGATGGTTGAGGTGATGAGTGGCTGCGATGTCGGGGAGAGATGCTCCGTTGCTGGCTCTACTGAGCACAGCCCTGGTCTGGTTACCTATGTCCTTGCACTCTCGGGACCACTGGATGAACCAGTCGCCGAGTGCTGCCAGATCAAGCGATCCCGTGGACAAGTTCTCCGCGATGCAGATCGCCATCTGGGTGTCGTCTGTCCACTCCCCAACCTCCCAGTTGAACGGTCCACCGCCCTTCATCTCGACAGGCCCGTCGAACGCTGGCCCGAATTCGTATCCCGCCCCGAGAGCGTCGCCGGCCCCAAGGCCGACGAGCACTCCCGCAATGCGGTCGTTCCTCGATGTTGACATCGACTCGCCTAAACGTCCCTGCGGTCGCGGTAGCGGGTCTGCTGGCGCTTCGTCGTGCGGTAGTCCTTTGACGCCTCTGAAGCTTCCCACATTGCTCGCTTGTGTGATCGGGCTTCGTCTGAGTCCCAGTCCACCACAGCTGCTTTACGCATGCCCATTCTGCGTGCGACTACCTGAGAGTCAAGATTTGCGCCGAGGAACACGAATTGCCAGCCATCGTCCTCTGCGTCGGTGATGAGGCGCGCAATCTGACGGAGGTCCCACGTCCGCGATACGTTCTCCATCCCGTCGGTCAGGATGACGATGATGACGTCTCTGGGCCGGTCGTCCGGGTTGAGGGAGTCGAGGAACGCCCTGGTCTTGATCAAGGAGTCGCCAATGGCGTCGTAGAGAGCAGTCATACCGTTGGGGGAGTAGTCGTCACCAAGAGGACGGACCTCCTCGCCGGGGATCACGGCGAAGCGCGTCCAGGCGCGGGAATTGAACGTGGTGAGGGTCCACCATGTCTGGCCTTCGCCCTTGACCTGCTCCTGGAGGTACTCGTTGAACCCATCCCGTGCTGACTGTGCGATACCTTCCATCGATGCTGATTCGTCGAGGACGAATGTGATAAGTGCTGAATCTCTGTGCATGGCGCCTCCTTGGTGCTCTCGTGCCGACCTGGCAGTCTAGAGTATACTACTTTACGCAGAGTAATGCTAGACAAAGTAATTACCTGCTATGGTTGCGGCATGTATCCCGACCGGTCCAGCAACGATCCCGCCTTCCTTGCCGCCTACGGCGAGGTCGTCCAGGAGTTGCGAAGCGATCTCGGATTCGATCGCAAAGGGCTTGCAGAGGCCGCAGATATCTCGTATTCGTACCTCTCAGCCATCGAATCTGGGCAGAAGATCCCCTCGGGGACCTTCCAGAACAATCTCGCAAGGACGCTCGGTGTGGATGTGTCCCAACTTCTTGCGATGGCGAACGATCGCCTGGTCACCAGCGGCGACGAAGCACAAATCCACATGCCGAGTGCAGAATCGCTGTTTCACGATTCTGTTTCAGAGGCGTACAGCGCAGATGCATCATCAAGCCGTTCGTACAGGAGAAGCACGGTGGCATCCGATGGAGATCGCGGCATGTCCCAGTCGGGGGCACTTGCGGAACTCAGGGTGCTGCTGCCGAGCATGTCACCTGAGGATGCCGCGATGGTGGTGTCGATGGCCAGACGTTTGTCCGAGGGCAGCAAATCGAGAGGCTACGAACCCAGGCAACGCACCTACCGATCATCCTCACGGAGAGAATCCCGGATGGAGGCGTATGTGCGCGTCTGGTCGATGTACCTTGACGCACTTGATCGTCAGGGTCTTGACTGGGCCCGCGGACGCAGGCCAGAGCCACGAAGCTACTTCACCACGCGGTCGCCTATCAAGGGATCGTCCATGTCCTCATCGTTCGCAAGGAACCACCTGATACGGCACGAGATGTACATCAACAGAGGCTCCCGAACGGCGAACCTTGAACTTCTCGAGGAGCTCAACGCAAAGCGAAGCATCATCGAGGACGCCTACGGGCGAGAGCTCACATTCGAGGACCCCGGTCAGGAACGCAGAGCGGTGCGTCTCGCTGAGTACCGCGAGGGCCACTGGTCCCGCTCCGACGATTTCGATGA
>JAMBLL010000100.1 GCA_023336765.1 Actinomycetes bacterium
ACCAGACCCCGCTCATTTCCGAAGAACCTGTTTTCGGGAAGTTGCAGCCGTCGACCCGGTGATACGATTCGGTTCTTGAAGTCTTTGGAGGTCCCCCATGGATAGGGAAGCGATTGAGGAGTATCGCAGAGAGCGTGATGCGTTCCTTCGCTCGCACTACTCGTCGCCACTCCCTGATGAGGATCAGGAGGCGTTCGATGGGCTGTCCTACTTCTCTCCCGACTCGTCCATGGTGTTCACTGGGGCCTTCTCACACTCGGACGATTCGCGTATTCAGATCGTGTCGAGTGCGGGCACGACAAGCGCTTATCACCAGATGGGTGTCCTCCGTGTGGGGATCGCTGGCTCGGTGTACAACCTCATCGTCCTCGATGATGGAGATGGGAATCCGTTCATAGCGTTCGGAGACACGACCAACGGTGACACGACGTACGGCGGTGGCCGGTACGTCTCTCTGGAGCTCGCTCAGGATGGTTCTGGTTCCATCGATTTTGATCTTGCGAGTAACCCGTACTGCGTCTACGACGAGGAGTTCGTTTGTCCGCTTCCACCGCCTGACAATCGGATCTCTGTCCCTATCGAAGCCGGAGAGAAGATGTACGAGAAGATCGTAGATGGTAAATCGTAAATCGTAAATCGTAGAACGTCCTGAAGAAACGCTGCTCCGCTGCTGTGCCTCAGAAGCCGGGATTGGCCACTTTCATGCTCTGGCGATTTACGATGTACGATTTACGATGTACGATCTGACCTACCAGATCTCGACTCGTTCCCCGATGGGGCGAATCGCGGGTGCTCCGTCTGGGATACCGAACGCTTCCTGGAAGGTTGCAAGGTTCGATAGGGGAACAGCACCGCGGATGTACGCAGGCGAATGCGGGTCCGAATTCACAAGCAGGCGAAGATACGCGTCCGTGTAGTTCTGCCTCCATCCCGTCGCCCAGGCAATGTAGAAGCGCTGTGCCGGCGTAAGGCCTGCGACACGGTCGTCAGACCCATCGAGAGCGATCTCGAGTGCGGCGTATGCAATGGTGAGCCCGCCGATGTCTGCGATGTTCTCCCCGAGTGTGAGCTCACCGTTGACACTGAGGTCGTCGTCGATCTTGTATCCGCCGTACTGGTCGACCACCACCTGTGCCCTCCGATCGAATTCTGCCCTGTCGTGTTCGGTCCACCAGTCGCGAACATTGCCGTCGGCATCGAACCGGCTTCCCTGGTCATCGAATCCGTGCGTGATCTCGTGGCCGATGACCGCACCGATTGCCCCGTAGTTCGTCGCGTCGTCGGCATCGAGGGAGAAGAACGGTGGCTGGAGGATGCCGGCCGGGAACACGATCTCGTTGTGGAGAGGGTGGTAGTAGGCGTTGACGATGTGGGGAGGCATCGCCCACTCGTGAGGGTTGACCGGTTCGCCGACCGTGGTCATCTTCCGGTCAAACTCGAACCTTGACGCGGCGAGACGGTTGGCAAGCCACGAATCAGCTATGAGTTCAAGGCCGGTGTAGTCTCGCCACTCATCTGGATAACCGATCTTGTAGCCGAACGCTCCGAGCTTCTCGAGCGCTTCTGCCCTGGTCGCATCGCCCATCCACTCGACAGACCTGATGCTGGCACGCATCGATGCAAGGAGGTTCTCAACGAGGTTCTCCATACGGGTCTTCGCCTCGGGAGGGAAGTTCTCGGCAACGTACAGTTGGGACACAAGTTGCCCGATGTCCGCTGTCAGCGTTGCCAGAACGCGTTTCCACCGTTCCTTCTGTACCTGCTGTCCGCCGAGGGTCGTACCGTAGAAGTCGAAGGACTCCTTCTCGAATGCTTCAGGCAATGCAGAGGCCGTTGCATGGATGGCATGCCAGGTGAGATACGTGATGAGGTCGCCGATCGGTGTATCGGCAATCAATGCGTCGATCCCAGGGTAGAAGCCGACGTTGTCGATGCTGAACGAGTCGTGCGACTCAGCTCCGACGGTGTCGAGGTAACGACCGAATCCGAAGTTCGGCATCATCTCGTCGATCTCACCGCGGGTGACCTTGTTCGTGATGAGATCGATGTCACGCATCTGTACATTGGTGTACGAGAGTTCCGCGATCGCCGTCTCGATCGAAATGACGGTGTCTGCGGCCGCTTCGTGGTCGTCGAGTCCCAGGAGACGAAACATCGCACCCACGTGGTTCTTGTAAGCAGCAAGGAGTTCCCTGGACGTGTCGTCGTCTCTGAGGTAGTAGTCACGGTCGGGCAGGCCAAGCCCACTCTGGCCGATCCAGAGCAGGTTGACCGTGCTGTCTTCGAAGTCCGGCTCAACGGCCACGCCGAAGAAGGCACCTATGCCATTGCGGTGCAGGTCTGCGACTACAACGGAGAGGTCGGCCCCGGTTGCTATCGAGTCGATTCTGTCGACTATCGGTGCAAGTGGATCAAGGCCGAGATGTTCTATACGATCGGTGTCCATGCCTGCGCTGTAGTGCTCACCGACGAGCGTCTCGGCAGTCGTGGCCGGGGAGTCCTTGTCAGCAACGATTGTGAGGATGTCGTGGAGAACCTTCTCGTTGCGGGCGTTCAGTTCTTGAAAAGCGCCCCATGCTGGGTATTCGTCCGGGACCGGGTTGGCGTCGAGCCAGCCTCCGTTGACGAATCGATAGAAGTCATCAGAGGGTGATACGGAAGGATCCGCGTCGGCATCGTCGAATGCTGGATCGTTCGGGGAGATCGAGATGTCTTCTTGGTCGCTCATGAGGCTCCGAGTATCGCGTGGACGGCATACCGTAGACCGATCTGGTGAACAGTCGCACGGTGCTGCAACAATAGCTGTTGATAGTCAGAGGAGATGCGTGACCATTAGCAGCTGTGACAGTGCCGCCGGGGCAGAAGCGGAACTCGTCGACCGGTTCAGGGAGTACTACCTTGCCACGGACCACGAGGCAGTCCGTGAACTCGAACGTAGGACGCTTGGCGTTGCCTACGGGGGAAACGGGTACACGGACGTTCATCAGGCGGAACGTCTGGTGAGTCTTCTGGGTCTCGGTGAGGGTGACCGGGTCCTTGAACTGGGATCAGGTGCGGGATGGCCCGGTCTGTACATCGCACAGGAGAGCGGGGCGATGGTTGTGCTCTCAGATGTGCCGTGGGAGGGTGTCTCGTGGGGGCGGCGTCACGCACGCGCCGAGGGGTTGCCCGCGGATGCTGTCGCTTGCCTTGGCGCCGAGATCCCGTTCAAGGACAGGTCATTTGATGGGGTGACGCACTCCGACGTGCTGTGTTGACTGTGGGACAAGCTCTCCGTGTTGGGAGCATGCAAGAGGGTTCTCGTTCCTCGCGGCCGACTCGTGTTCGACGTCGTTGCCGTTCCGGAGGCACTCAGTGGTCACGATGATCTTGAAGACGACTATGGCTTTGTGGCTACCACTGTCCCGTACGCCGAGCTACTCGCACAGGCAGGTTTCACCGATATCGGTTCCCAGGACACGACGCTGGAGTATCTGGAGGTGGCTGGCCGATGGCTGGCCGCGGCGCGAGAACTCGAGACGGAACTGAGGAGGGCCGTGGGGGACGAGATCTTCGACGACAAGTACAAGAGCCGGGCAGTGTCGTACGAGATGGTCAAAGCCGGTGAGCTTGGCCGAACCTTGTACTGGGCGACGAAGAAGTGAGATGACCGGTCACAGTCAGGCTGTCCAACCGCAACGCGACCGTATCGAAGCTG
>JAMBLL010000101.1 GCA_023336765.1 Actinomycetes bacterium
CTCCTCACATAGCCTTCTGTATGACATCACAACGAGGCAGCCGCCGGTAGGACTTGGCAGGCGCCCGAGGAGGTCAGACCCATGCGCTCGAATACCTTGCGCCTTGCCGCGTTCCTAGCGGCAGCAACCATCACAATCACAGGTCTACAGGCCGTTGG
This sequence comes from Actinomycetes bacterium, assembly GCA_023336765.1. Classification (GTDB taxonomy): domain Bacteria; phylum Actinomycetota; class Acidimicrobiia; order Spongiisociales; family UBA5794; genus JAMBLL01. Next base: position 159 of record JAMBLL010000101.1, read on the forward strand.
CGCCCCCGCGCCGGCGAGAGCTGACAGACAGGACACGGACTTCACGCTCTCGGTGTTCCCCGTCAATGCTGACGAGGTTCGCTTTAGGGACTCGTGGGGCGAACGCCGTTCAGGAGGACGCAGCCACAAGGGAACAGACATCGTCGCGGAGCGAGGGTCAGAGATTCTCGCCGTTGCAGATGGTGTGGTTACGGAGATGGGCTATCACTATCAATCCGGGTACTACCTCACCATCGACCATGGAGATGGTGCCGAGACGATGTACCTCCACCTCAACAACGACACCAACGGAACGGACGATGGCCGGGGAGGAACCGTCACTGCGTACTTCCCGACTCTCATCGTCGGCGACGAGGTATCGGCTGGTGACGTTGTCGCCTACCTCGGCGATTCAGGCAACTCCGAACGCACGACACCGAACACGCACTTCGAGATCATCATCGAGGGCAAAAAGATCGATCCCTATCCGTTGCTCCAGGACGTTCTTGAGATCCAGGAGCGCAACGTGCATCCGGTGCTCACTCCGTTCTAGCGAGACCCAGCGCGGTGGCGAACACCTCATCGAGCATCGGTTCGGTGAGCATGCCGGTGAACGTGTTCTGCTGAGACACGTGATAGCTCATCACGATGGACACATCGTCCAGGGCAACGACACTCCCGTGTTCGAACTTCGGACGAGGTACGGGCAGGTCGGAACCTGTCCGGGCGAGGTGTGCCCACAGTGCGTGGTAACCGATCTGGCCGAGGACCACGTAGACCTCGACACGATCGAGGAGGGCCAGTTCGGCATCGAACCAGTGTGAACAGTTCGCACGCTCATCTGGTGTCGGCTTGTTCTGTGGCGGGGCACACCGAACAGGTGCAGTGATCCAGACATCCCTCAGGGCAAGCCCATCATCGATATCGGTCGAGGTCGGCTGATTCGCGAGACCCGCAGTGAACAACGCCCGGTACAGCCAGTCCCCCGAGCGGTCCCCGGTGAACATTCGCCCCGTTCGATTGGCCCCGTGCGCAGCGGGAGCAAGTCCGATGACGGCAATTAGGGCGTCAGGATCACCGAACCCGGGGACGGGCCTACCCCAGTATTCGTCATCTTTGAACGCAGCCCGCTTCGTCTCCGCTACCTCATGGCGCCACGCCACAAGTCTCAGGCATGCATCACAGTCGATCAAGGCTCGTGAGAGTGCTTTCAGCGAGGTGGCAGCGCCGCCCGTGAGTAGTTCGATTCGTTGCTCCACAGCAGCCACCCCATCCCAAGATCGCTCACACCGGACTGTATCGCTCGCTGCTTCGCTTCGTCGATGGCCCACGTTTGGAGCCACGGGCGGAAGTACGCATGGCCATCCACTTTGCCCTGTCCACCAGCGAGAGCAGTCATGACGATGTCCTGCGCGTAGTCGTCCGGATCGTCGTATCCCTTCCATCCGCTGCCATAGTTCGTCGAATACAGCGTTGGCGACAAGACATCGACGATGCGCGAGATAGCCGACGGTCGCTGGCCAACACCTTCATCTGACGTCGATTCCAACACGATCCCGAGCAACGTCGTCGAAACTGTGCACCCAATGGGATGGAGAACGGAGTACGCCCTGGTGAGGAACGAGTCGATCGATGCCACGCGAACCTCCTGGTTGTACTCACCGTCGAACACCGCCGTTGAGACATCTCCACCGAGGGGATACGACACATAGTCGAACTGGACCTCATCGAAACCGAGCCTGCATGCTTCATCTGCAAGCGCTATCGAGTACTCATACGAGGCAGGGTCCGACGGATCGAGCCATGCAAAGTCGTTGCGTGTCCGCCACAACGATCCATCCTCGTTGCGTACCGCATGGTCAGGCTCAGCCTCGGCGAAGAAATTGTCCTGGAATACACCGATTCTCGCGATCATGTGCAGACCACGGTCCCGGCCCTGCTGAACCACATCAGCGGCATCGAAGTAGTTGTTCACAGCTCCGATCGCGTTCGCCGTTGCAACGTTCGTCGGATATACAACAGTTCCGTCCTCCTGCTTGAGGTCGATGGCAAGGCCGTTGATGCCGGTGGTGTCTGCAAGTTCAAGGATCGTGTTCCAACGCTCCGAGTCGAGGATGTCCTCTGGCGATACGCGCAACGCATTGATGACAAGCGGGAACATCGACATGTCGAACTGCTCGACAGCACCATCCCACTCCAGTTCAGCGGGTTCCCAGGCTGGGCGCGAGAGGCTGATTGAACCAGGAGTGACACGTTCGAGGGAGTACCGACCCTCATTGTCCGTTGTGTCGCGAGCGGCACCCCTGACAACAACCGCTCCCGGAAGCGGGCGTCCAGAATCCGTCGTCACCCGGCCGCTAAGCACAACAGGTTCGAGGCGGAACTCGATCTGGCCACCGTCGGGATACTCCTCAATGGTGGTCTCCGTGTCATGGAACCCACTCGCGGAGACCGCAACATCGATCGGCTGACCCTCCCACACGATGACAGGTACAGCCTCGACAGTGTCTGGGACCACCACACCGTCGGCGGAGACTGTCGAGGCGAGGGCTGCAAGATCGTCCGCCGCGAGCACAGACACGGAGATCGTGGGCGCACCCAGTTCCGGTGGAGTCACTGCATCACCCGGAGAGATGCTCAGAGCACCCGAGCACGCCGATGCGACGAGGCCGAGTACGGCGAGGATCATCAACACTCGATGGCTCATCTGGATGCACCTATCGATAGGTCGGCGTATGGGGAAGAACCCTGAAATGGTAGAAGCTTCTTGCGTATCTAGTCACATGGTGATATCTTCCATGGGTGCTGTGGGGACAGCACCGCCACCGAACCCTGGGGGGATTCATGGCACTTGCTGGAAGAGACACGATCAATTCAGATACGATCGGCATCTATCTCGAAGCGGTTTCCGGTCACGGACTTCTCGAGGCAGAGGACGAGGTACACCTTGCGCGCACCATAGAACAGGGCAATGAGGCCGAGGACGAGCTTGCATCGACTGACGCTCTCACACCCGAGCGCAGGGTCGAACTCGTGCGACAGGTACGCCACGCAGAACATGCGAAACAGCAGTTCATCCGCTGCAACCTGCGCCTCGTCATCTCTATCGCAAAGCGCTATACAGGGAGAGGACTCGACCTGCTCGACCTGATCCAGGACGGCAATCTCGGACTCATCCGTGCGGTCGAGAAATACGACTGGCGTAAGGGATTCAAGTTCTCAACCTATGCCACCTGGTGGATTCGCCAGGCGATCACGCGAGGCCTCGGAAACAATGGACGCACGATCCGCCTCCCGGTGCACATGGTCGACATCGTTCGTACCGTGCGCGACAGTGAACTCGCACTCAAGGAGGAACTCCACCGCATGCCGACGGTCGGCGAGATCTCGGATCTGAGCGGCCTCGATGAGGACAAGATCCTGATCGCCCTGAGTGCTCCGGGGGACACTGTCTCTCTGGACCGACGTATCGGTGACGACGGTGACGTCGAACTCGGAGACTTCGTGACGGACGTCAACGCTCAGGACCCGTTCGCCAGGATCACCGACCGCGCACGGGCCGAGGAACTCTCCAAGGCGATCTCGATGCTCGACGAACGTGAGCGCACGGTTCTCGTGCTCCGATACGGGCTGGACTCCAACACGCCGCGCACGCTCTCCGACGTCGGGGACCGCCTCGGTGTCACGCGCGAACGGGTGCGACAGATCGAGACCCGAGCACTCGCACGACTGCGTCACCCATCATCGATGCACGACCTCAAGAGCCTTCTTTAGGACAGCCAAGAGATCGTAAATCGTAAATCGCCAGAGCATCGCGCAAGAATCACCTGCTTGGCTTTGGCAGCTGTTCGGAACTGAGCGGGGTCGGGTGATGCTGGCGGGGTGTCACCTGTGAGAGAGTGGACGTAAATCTATGCACGTCGTGGTCGTGGTGTTGGAACGTTCAGGCTGAGTGGTACGACTCGGTTTCCCCCTCTGTCTCGTTCCTCGACATCTCCCCCGCGAAGGCCGGGAGAGAATCCAGAACCCGTTCTGTTCCTCCCTC
>JAMBLL010000102.1 GCA_023336765.1 Actinomycetes bacterium
CCCTCATATGCCGACATCGCATCGTCCACAGCAGCAGGAAACGGGTGGCGTGGCGCAAGCCTGTACTGGGGAGCGAATACGGACGAATGGGTGGAATGGGCCAGACGAGCGATGAACTGGCGATGTGTGCCAGGGTTCCCAAAAACGTAGCCACCACCGTGGAAGTACAGGAGAGTGACCGTGTCGGTGGCATCTGCAAGCCTCATGAAACGGTCAGTGGGGATACCTGCGAGTTTCGTGCGCCTGACGTGGACCTCGTGCCGCAGCGACATCGGAACCGGAGTGCGTACGAGCTGTCCGAACAGGTTGACGACCACGTCATCCTGATCTCTTGCGGCGACGGCGATTGTAGAGCGAGCAATGGCTACGACCCATTCCGTTCGCCACGTCCACGTGGGCACCGTCGGGCCAAGGAGCAGACGATGGAATGTGACACGGATGGCGGCGAGGGCTCCTGCCCACCACATGACAATGAGAAGAATGATAGAAGACACGACCTCACGATATCGCCGGTCGTGCGCTGTGCCTTCTGGCGCCGACCCTCGGTCCATCTGACTCCTCCCTCGGCTCTGTGGACGAGGGAGGTGACCGAGCGCAGCGAGGTCGGAGCGGGCTCTTGGAATGCCTATGAGCGTGTCGTGATACGTGATACCGATGTCCTGAAGGCTCCCCTTTTACGATCTACGATTTACGATCTACGATTTACGATCTACGATTTACGATTTACGTTCTTTCGTCCCCCCTCAGTTCCTGGTATTGCCGAGGAGGCGCAGGATCTCGATGTAGAGCCAGACGATCGTGACCATGAGCCCAAATGCGGCGTACCACTCGAGCTGCTTCGGCATCCGGGCGTTCACGCCGCGAACGATCATGTCGACTTCGATCATCAGGTCGAGGGCCGCCATGCTGCCGCTGCTGGAACGGGTGTGCTCGCGAGCGCCGCGTCCGTTGCCCGAAGAGTGCCGAACTCACGTTCAAGCGTCGGATTTGCCATGCTCGCTCCTCGTGTTGTGCGGCGATGGTATGGCCTCCACGAATAGACGATCACCCGATGACGTGCGCCTGCACACCAAAGTGTCTAGCCTCGCGTTTATGGTCCGTTCTCACAGTCCGAGTACACCGAGCCCAAGCACCCTTGACGGCCTTCTTGAAGCGATACCTCCCGACACTCCACCGCGACAGCGGGTACTCCTCGAACCGTTCGCCCGCATGTATCTCAAACGTCTTGCTGCTTCAGAGGTTCCAGATATCCCAACCGACCAGTTACTTGCCGAGATCTCTGACCTCCTCGGCTTCTTCGATGCCAGGTCGAGTGGATCGCCGGCAATCCGTGTCTTTAGTCCTCACGGCGCAGAATGCGGCTACACGACGCCGGGCTCGGTCGTCCAGGTTGTATCAGATGACAGCCCGTTCCTCGTGGACTCTGTCGCCGCCGCGGTTGCACGCAGCGGGGCCCACGTGGTGCGACACCTGCACCCGATCATGGGCACCGTGCGTGACGACTCAGACAGGCTTGCCGAGATCGGCTCTGCGCGAGGTGCGAGTACTCGAGAGTCCATCCAGCACTTCGAACTCGACCGTGTGCTGACCAATGACGAGATGCGGTCCCTCGAGGCGGACATAGCGACCGTTCTCACCGATATCGGTTCAGTCGTTCGCGATTTCATACCCATGAGAGAAGCAGTCAAATCGATGGTCGCCATTGCAAAGCAGAGCGTGCATCACTACTCGTTCGAAGAGGTCTCTGAGACGGTGGACTTCCTCAATTGGCTTCTCGATGACAACTACGTGTTCCTCGGATACCGTGAATACAAGGTGGCCGATGAGGGCGAAGGAGTCGCAGTCAAAGCGGTTTCCACGAGCGGTCTTGGGATCCTCTCAGGCAGTGGATCCGAGCCAACGTCGATTCTCCTCGAGGATCTACCACCGCATCTGGCTCACCGGTACACCGGTGGCGACCTGCTCGTCATCACGAAGACGAACAGGCATGCAACGGTCCACAGGGATGCTCGTATGGATTATGTTGGCATCAGACACATCGACCCCAGCGGTGTGATGGTCTCCGAGCTCAGGATGCTCGGCCTCTTCACATCCAAGGCATACCTCACCCCCGCCGCCGAGATCCCCGTGTTGCGGAGGAAACTCCAGAGCGTTCTCGAACTTCAGGACGTGATCGAGGAATCTCACGACTACAAGTCGATCATCCAGATCTTCGAGAGCTTCCCGAAGGACGACCTCTTTGCAATGGCAGTTGAACCGTTGAATGAGATGCTCGGCGAACTCGTTGAAACGGAAGAGAACCTGGCCGTCCGCCTGTTCGTGCGCAGGGACCTTCTCGGTCGGGCCGTGAGCATTCTGGTCACGATCCCGAGAGACCGTTTCAACGGTGCGTTGCGCAAACAACTCCAGACGCTGTTCCTCG
>JAMBLL010000103.1 GCA_023336765.1 Actinomycetes bacterium
GAAGAGAGAGTGGGTGTCGTGGACCTGCCAACAATCGACCTCACACACACCCAGATCAATCTGATCGAATCGCTCGTCGTCATCGTCAGCCTCATCATCGTGCGATGGCTCCTCCTTCGCGCCATACACCGGTACGTTCCAGAGACAGAGGACTGGTACCAGACGCGGCGCGTTGCCACGTACATCACCACGATCATCGCTCTCATCAGTCTGGCCTTCATATGGCTCGACGCTTTCGATGAGCTGTCAACCTATCTCGGTTTGGTGTCCGCTGGCATAGCGATCTCCCTGTCGGATCTATTGAAGAACATGGCAGGGTGGCTCTACATCGTCGTGCGTAGACCCCTGTGGCTTGGAGATCGTATCGAGGTCGACGGGACGAGAGGCGATGTCGTCGATGTCCGATTATTCCGTTTCACGCTGATGGAGATCGGGGAGTGGGTACACGCCGACCAGTCGACGGGAAGACTTGTGCATGTTCCCAACGGTGTGCTGTTCACGAAGCCGATGGCCAACTACACGGAGGGATTCGAGTACATCTGGAACGAGATTCCTGTCATGGTCACCTTCGAATCGAATTGGGAGGAGGCCAAGGCGATCGTCCAAGAGGAGATCGAATCAGTCTCCGTTGATGTGAGCGCCAAGGCATCAGAGGGATTGCGTAAGACTGCCCGCGACTACCAGATCAAGATCGGCAAACTCACCCCCATCGTCTACCTCAGCCTGGAAGAGTCGGGAGTCGTGCTGACCGGTCGTTTTCTCGTATCTGCAAGGAAACGACGTGGGATCGAGGAGCGCGTCTGGGAAGGCGTCCTGCGACGTTTCCGAGACGCTGAAGACATCGACCTCGCCTATCCAACCGTTCGCACGTTCTATCGCGATCCGATCGATGTGAGAACGGAATCATCCGACTCCGGAACCGAACCAACGCCGCAATGACACGACACGACCGGTGGTCGGGGGACGACATCCTCGCCACGCCAGACACACAGAACTATCCCATCATCGAGGTGGGTGACCACACGAGGCTGACCGATCCGAAGTCACGGTTCGCCGGCACGGTCGTGGAGTTCGTGCCAGGCCAGAGCGTTGTTCTCATGGACAGCTCCGGGCAGCAGAGGTCCTTCGTCGCCCACGATGGGGCACTCCTCCACAATGGGATTCGTGTCGCCCTTCGCGTTCCCGAGAGTGCCCCAAGAGGCCCCATACGTTTCACAGCGTCAGGTTCGATCGACATCGGACCGTCACGGGCCGCGGTTGCAAGGGCAAGCCGTATCTGGGTCGAAGGGATCCATGACGCGGAACTCATCGAGAAGATCTGGGGCGACGATCTCAGGGAGGAAGCCGTCGTGGTGGAACCGCTCCACGGTGCCGACGATCTTTCGAGCGCGGTGACAGCCTTCCAGCCCGGACTCGAGCGGAGGCTAGGTGTACTCCTGGACCATCTCGTGGAGGGTTCCAAGGAGTCGAGGATCGCCGCTGGCGTCTCCGATCCGCATGTACTGATCCGCGGGCACCCGTATGTCGATATCTGGCAGGCGATCAGACCCGAGACCATCGGGATCGCTGCCTGGCCCGAGGTACCCATGGGAACGCCTTGGAAGGAGGGTGTCATCGCAGCACTCGGCATGAACATGGATTCAGGGCCGTTCTGGGGGAAGGTGCTCGCATCCGTCACGTCGTATCGCGATGTTGAGACACCTCTCGTCAACGCGGTCGAGCAACTCATCGACTTCGTCACGTTGGATCACGAGGCCTGAGCCTCATGGGGACTCCCTACGCCGCGAGCTCAGCCTTCCTTGCTTGTGTGAGAGAGATCAGATCGTTCGGTTCCATCTCGATCTGAAGCCCCCGACGACCAGCGGACACGAACACCGTTGCAGTGTCATCGACGCACACATCGACGAAAGTCGGCATTGTGCGCTTCTGCCCGAAGGGGCTGATGCCACCAACAACGTACCCGGTGAGCCTCTGTGCGTCCGCAGGCTCTGCCATTGCGGCATGCTTGCCACCCCAAGCGCGGGCCAGTTTCTTGAGGGAGAGTTGTTTCGATACCGGCACGATGGCAACGACGGGCGTGCCGTCAACAGTGGCGACCAGGGTCTTGAAGAGTCGATCCGGGCTGACTCCAACCGCCGATGCAACCGCCTCGCCGTAGCTGGTGTCATCGCGCTCGACAACGTACTCGTGGATCTGGAATGCAACACCAGATCGCTCAAGCACCTGGACCGCTCTTGTTCCTCCCGCCACACCACCAGTATGACCTCCACGTAGGACTTTGGCGTCCAAAACCGCAATATGTTGCGCTTGGTTTCAAGTGGTGAGCGCGACGGGGTGACTCATTGAGGTGAGATATGTCC
>JAMBLL010000104.1 GCA_023336765.1 Actinomycetes bacterium
ATACAGGCATACGAACCCTGGGTTCGCGGATACGTGTGGGGTCGGGTGTGTGAGTAATCTTGGGGATACTCGATCGAAGAGAGACACAGTGACTGAGCCGATAGTCGTCGCCGAGAACCTCACCAAGGTGTACGGCGAGGGAGAGACCGCAATCGAAGCACTCGACACGATCTCGTTCTCAATCGATCCTGGCGAGTTCGTAGTGTTGCTCGGTCCTTCTGGATCAGGCAAGACAACCCTGCTCAACCAGATCGGTGCGTTGGAGCCATCCACATCAGGGAGCCTGAAGGTGAACGGTGTCGAAATCGCAGGAATGACAGACAAGGAACGCACCGAGTATCGTCGCTCAACGGTTGGCTTCGTCTTCCAGTTCTACAACCTGGTGCCCACGTTGACCGCTCACGAGAACGTTGCCCTTATCGCAGAGATCACCGGCGACGAACCTGATGCACGCTCTGATGTCGTTCTCGACAAGGTTGGGCTCTCCGACCGGAGGGGACACTTCCCCGGCCAACTCTCTGGCGGTCAGCAACAACGCGTCGCCATTGCACGGAGCATCGTGAAAGACCCGCCGATGCTTCTGTGTGACGAGCCCACAGGTGCACTCGACCTCAACACAGGACAGTCGATCCTCGAACTGCTCAAATCCACAACAGAGGGCACCGACCGCACAGTCTTCCTTGTCACCCACAATTCGACGATCGCCGAGATGGCGGACAGGGTCATCAGACTGAGAGATGGTGAGATCGTCAGCGATGAGGTCAACCTGAACCCCACTCCCCCATCGGAACTCCACTGGTGAGCTATCTCGCACGCAAACGCCGTCGCGATATCAAGCGACAGAAGTGGCAGTTCCTCGCGGTTGGCGTGACGATCGTCATCGGCGTGATGATGTTCGCCGCAACATACGATTCCTACCTCAACCTCACCGCGAGCTACGAGCAGACATATGACCGACTCGCATTCGCCGATATGACCATCGCCGGAGGCGACGAGGGGCTTGCAAGCACGTTGGCAGAAATTGATGGCGTACAGAAGGTCACCGTCAGGCACAGCGCCGACCTCCCCGTCACCATCGGTGTCGATACGCTTCGCGGCAGATTGATCGGTACTCAGGTGCCCGACCAACCGGACATCAACAAGCTAGATGTCCAGGCGGGTGAGTACCTCGCTGAGAGTGGAGCAATCGAAGCTATCGCTGAGGTGCATGTCGCACGTACCTTCGATATGAACCCCGGTGATACGTTCACGGTGAACGTGGATACCGGCCAGGAATTCACGATCGTCGGCATCGCAGCCTCTGCCGAGTACATCTGGCCTGCAGTGAGCACGCAGGAGATCTTCGTCAGCCCGGACCAGTTCGGCGTCTTCTTCGTCGATGAGACCCTTGTCTCACAACTCCCGCCCTCGGTGTCAGTACGCGAGACACTCGTCCTGTACGACGATGACGTCGTGATCGAGGATGTCGACACCCTCGTGCACAGTGCAGCATCTGACGCCGGTGCAACGAGCATCATCACCCAGGCCGACCAACCGTCGAATGCAACACTGCAACTCGACGTTGAAGGCTTCGGCGAGATGGCCATCATGTTCCCGGTCCTCTTTCTCACGGCTGCAGGAATGGCCGTGTACGTACTCCTCACCCGCATCGTGTTCTCGCAGCGTGCGATCATCGGAACGCTGCGCGCCTCGGGAATGGGGCCCCGCGAATTGCGCCGCCACTACATGGGTTATGGATTGACGCTCGGCATCGTCGGGGCGGTAATCGGGGTGCTTCTCGGCATCGTTGCCGGGTCATTGATGACAGATATGTACACCGGCCTCCTCGACATCCCGGACACGGTGATCGTCATACGGCCAACGACGATCATCATTGGACTGCTTTTCGGGACCGTGGCCGGGGCGCTGTCCGCGCTCGTACCTGCAAGAGCCGCCTACCGCATCGCACCAGCCGAAGCGATGCGCGGAGAGGCACCGCTCATGTCCGGAGGAAAAAGCACCGCCGAGAAGGTGGTCCCTGCACTTTCCAAGCTCCCTGTGCGAACACGGATGACGCTGCGAGGCATCGGACGGTCGAAGCGTCGGAGCCTGTCAACCGTAATCGGTGTCATGCTGGCGCTCATCCTCATCCTCGTTTCCGGGGGGATGATCGACTCCATCGTCAATCTCGTAAACCAGCAATTCAACATGATCGCGATCCAGGACGCGTCGGCGATCGCTTCCGAGCCCGTAACCACCGATCTGATCGCAACGATCAACGACACTCCAACGGTTACGCGGGCCGAACCGGTTGCATCCTTCAGCGCATCGATCACACGCAGCGGTGACACGTTCGCCACATCGCTCCAAGGATTCGAACACGGTACCCAGATGCATGGTTGGACCAACCCATCGGGCGGACTCCCCTCCCAGGGGATGCTTGCGAACCAGGGCCTCGCCGACCGACTCGGGGTATCGATCGGAGACACGCTCGAGATCGATCTTCCGACCCACGATGCGACAATCGAACTCGAAGTGGTGGAGTTCGTCAACGAGCCGATGGGCATGCCGCTGTACGCACGGACCGATGTGATCGAAGCCGCACTATCCGATGCGGGAATCGAGGATCCGGGGAGCCTCGTCGCGGAACCGACCGTGACGACAGTAATGACGTTGTTCGACCCGACGATCGCTCGGACGACATCCATCGCGGCCCTTGAAGGTGTCCCTGGCATCATCGCCGTCCAGGATGCCAGGCAACTCTACGACACAGTCCAGCAGTTCCTTGGACTGTTCTACGCGTTCGTCGGCATCATGTTGATCTTCGGCGGAGTGATGGCATTCTCGTTGATGTTCAACACGATCTCCGTCAATATCGCCGAACGGTCGACCGAATTTGCCACGCTGAAGGCGAACGGCATGGCGGACAGGATGATCGCGTGGATGATCGTTGGAGAGAACCTGCTGCTCACGCTCCTGGGCATCATTCCCGGCCTCATTCTGGGCGTGCTGTTGTCCAGCCTCTTCCTCTCGTCCTTCAGCAACGACTCGTTCAACCTCGAGTTCTCGATTCGCCCGGTGACAGTAGCGATCGCAGCTCTTTCGATGATCGTCGTTGCCCTGCTGTCGCTCATCCCTGGCATCCGCTCGGTGAAGAGACTCGACGTCGGTGCTGTGGTCCGGGAACGAGCGGCCTAGAGGGTCAGCCATCAGCCATCAGCCATCAGCCGACAGCGAGAGCCTCGGACAGTCCCCTCTGTCTCGTACCTCGACATCTCCCCCAGCAAGCTGAGGGAGAAATAGGAAGGAATCTCTCTCCCGGTCCATCCGCAAAGAGCCGAGGGAGAAAAGTAGCTCGGCGACCGCGCGTTATGACCTACGACGCTCGGGCAAGGGCTCTGCGGCGCTTTTCGGAGACGCCGCCCCACATACCGAGGCGCTCGTTCGTCGCCAATGCGTGGTCGAGACACTCCTCACGTACCGGGCAGATACCACAGATCGCGGCTGCCGCTCGCTCCTGGGACTTGTTCTGGGGGAAGAACGAGACATCCTTGACTTCCTGGCATGCTGCAAATGCGGACCAGGGGCGCTCTTCGAGTATTGGAGCGGTGAGAGCTTCAAAAGTCGCTGTGTCGTCCATCGTGTTCATTGTGGGTCGTCCTCTTTCTTACGGGCCAAAACTGTGAATCTGTAACTTTGACGCTCATCGAGCACATTCGGTTCCCGGAATCGACTGGGGCGCACAACGAGAACGAGACGCTACCTTTGTGGAGAGTTGGTGAGGCGATCGCGGCTGCGAAGTCGAGGAAAGTCCGGACTCCACAGGGCATGACGCTGGGTAACACCCAGGCGGGGC
>JAMBLL010000105.1 GCA_023336765.1 Actinomycetes bacterium
ACCTCGGCTGCGATCGAGCCCTCAAGTTGTTGAATGCGCGCCCTGTCCTGCTGCTCCTGGGTCAGTATCTTCCCGTACCTGTCCGCGGCGTCCGTACTGTTTCCGGTGAGCGTCTCGAGGTAACCGAGTCCGACGGATATCTGAGCGATACCAGTCGCCGAGAACGCGATGGATGGTGCCCCGACACCGCCACGCATGTACGCGCGCACCACCGATGCCTCAGCCTCGTTTCGCGCATCATCACGGTCCGAGCGTGTCGAGGCGAGTTCGATCAACCTTGCGGCTAGCTCCGTGCGAGTGCCAGCCAATACAGACTGGCGCCGTGCGAGTTCATCGCGAAGAGCATCCACGTTCCCCTGGGCGACGTCGACATCAGCTTCAGCGCTCTTGAGGCGTGTTGCAGCAGCGAGCACTTCCTGGGCTATCCCGGATCGGCGTCCCGATGTTGCCTCGATCTGTTGCTCGAGTGAGGCGATCCTGACCTTGACAGCAGCAAGATCATCTTCGGTTCCTGCAGCCCGTACAGGCGCGGTGGCTACGATCGTGAGAAGGACAACGAGCGCGAGTACAGAGAGTCTTCTTGTCATGAACGCAGGGTGCGGTGGACGGCAAGGCTCAAAGAACTACCGATCAAGCCGGCGAGCACTCCGAACAGCAAGACCAGCGCGCCCTGCTTGAGGAGGAAGTCCCCCTGGATCTCCAGATTGATCCAGGCGGGGAGTTGTTCAAGTTGGCCCACAGCCAGCCGCTGTGCAACCACGATGAAGGTGACCGCAAGCGCGCCACCGATGAGCCCTTCCATAGCCCCTTCGATAAGGAAAGGCGTCCGTACGAACCAGTTGCTGGCTCCCACAAGTCTCATGATCTCAATCTCCTCACGGCGAGCGTAGATCGCCATGTGGATGGTGTTCGCGATCAACGCGACCGCCGCAACGCCGAGAGCTACCGCCAGCAGCCAGAACATGATCTGTAATCCGTCGCGCAGCGCGATCATCGCATCGATCGCGTCATCCGCGGATTCGACCTGAAGCACGCCAGGGGTTGATTCCAGGCGCGTCACTATCAAGTCATAGTCCTCGGGATCAACTGGTTGAACTCGCAAAGATGCCGGCAACAGATCCGGGTTCTCTCCGAGTACACGGAGCATGGCATCGTCGTTGGAGAACAGCACGAGCGCCTCTTCATGGGCGTCGGGCTTGGAAACATAGAACACGTCCTGCACCTGGGGCCACGACGAAACCTCCTGCTGGAGGTCGTCGGTACCAGCTGCCGTCATGTCATCCTGGAGGAAGGCGATCACACGGACGTCCTGAGCCCACTGCAACGTGTTGACTCTGACGACCTCTCCGAACACGAGGGTACCGAACGTAAGCGTGAGTGAGATGAAAACGGCGAGAATCGCACCGAGGACGATGAGGGCGTTGCGTCCCAGGTTGTTGAAAGCCTCTTTGAGTGCATAGGCGACAGAGGTCATGCCGTGACCTCCTCGTCTGACGGATCATCGGCGTTGGGGCCGTCTGACGCAACGGATGAAGCGTCGGCCGGGTCGCCCGCGTCGGTTTCGTGTGGTGTATCCGAGGCATCAGCATCGATTTCTTCTGGCGTATCCGACACTGGCGTCACTACTTCGGACTGGATGGTCTCGGGAGCTTCTTCGTCTTCCTCGTCCGCTGACGTGCCGGCGACAACCGCCGGCCCGGTGGGCGCTTCGTAGATGCCGCGTGATTGGTCACGCATCACCTTGCCCCTATCAAGCTCGACAACCCTGCGCTGCATCGCGTCGACGATCGCATGGTCGTGTGTTGCCATGACAACGGTTGTTCCCGTGCGGTTGATCCGGTCAAGGATGCGCATGATGCCGACGGACGTTCCGGGGTCGAGGTTTCCAGTTGGTTCATCGGCGAGGAGGATGAGCGGCCTGTTCACGAACGCTCGAGCCACGGCAACACGCTGTTGTTCGCCACCCGAGAGCTGCCTGGGAAGACGGTCTCCCATCGATGACAGACCAACGAGTTTCAAGACCTGGGGCACCTGGTTCCTGATGATGCTGGAACGCTTACCTGTCACCTCCATTGCGAAGGCGACGTTCTCATACACGGTCTTGGTCGGGAGGAGCTTGAAGTCCTGGAAAACGGTTCCGATCGAGCGTCGAAGATGGGGAACCTTCCAGTTCGGAAGAGCGGAGGCGTGTTTGCCTGCGACCCAGATGTCACCGTTCGTCGGTTCTTCCTCGCGCATGATCAGACGGATGAGCGTCGACTTCCCAGAACCCGAAGGACCGACAAGGAACACGAATTCGCCCTTGTTGATCTCGATGTCAACATCCTTGACGGCAACGGTGTTGCCCGGATAGACCTTCGTTACATTCTCGAGTTTGATCATTGTCTACGTACCCAGAAAGATCGATTGAAGCGTCGCGAAAGTGCGAACCATATGAGGTTAACCGTGGATTTCGTAAATCAAGGGATATTGGGGAGGAAGC
>JAMBLL010000106.1 GCA_023336765.1 Actinomycetes bacterium
AGGTTCGTGAACGCGGTTGGGGACCTTGATGCTCTTGAGGAGACGGGAGCAGTGTCTCGAGCGGGGCGAGAGGTGCTTGCGGAAGCTGTCTCCCAGCGCGAGAACGTGCTCATTGCTGGAGCAACAGGGTCGGGGAAGACGACGCTACTCAACGTCCTCGGGACGAGTATCGCGGAGGGCGATCGCGTTGTGACGATCGAAGATGCAGCTGAGTTGTCCTTTCCCGGACATGTCATACGACTCGAAGCGCACCCGCCCAATGTCGAGGGTGCGGGCGAGATCACCATTCGAGCGCTCGTACGTCATGCCCTCAGACTCCGGCCCGACCGCCTGGTTGTCGGAGAGGTTCGAGGCGCGGAGGCCCTTGACATGATCCAGGCCCTCAACACGGGCCACGCTGGGTCCATGTCGACGATCCATGCCAACGGCGCCGACGAGGCGATTCACCGGCTTGTTGCAATGTGTGCAATGGCTCCTGAACAGGTTCCGTCCGAAACGTTGTTCGGACAGGTGCGTTCCGCCATTGACATGGTTGTGGTTATGGCGCGCACAGACGATGGTCGTGTGGTTCGTTCGATACACCGGCGCGATGGGCCGAAACTCGAACAGGTGTACTCGTGCTGATATGGGTATTCGTTGCTGGGAGTTGGGCTGTCGGTGCGCCGCCTTTGATCGTCGGTGCAGGAGCGCTGATGGCGATCAACGTGCCGCTCGGCGTTGGAGCGATCGCAGTTGGGGCGTTCATAGAACATCGCAGACGGCGAAGAGACCTGTCGATCGACGAGGCGGGGTTTCTTCGCATGATCGCCACGTCTGTTTCTGCGGGGTCGACGTTGCGTTCAGCGGTCCGCGGGGGCGACCACAAGATCGTCGCCCCCCGTACCAGACGACTCTGTGATGTAGGTGCATCGATGGCCAAGGTCGGGAGATCCCTTGAGTCGGCTCTCGCCCACAACGGCGCAACTTTCGCTGCCGTTTGCTCCCTTTCTGAGACAACAGGCGCGTCGCTCGCTCCAACGCTGCATGTTCTCGCAGATCGTGCAACTGATGTTGCGGACCTCAACAGACACCGCAAAGTTGCCACGGCACAGGCGAGGTTCTCCGCGCTGGTTGTGGGCCTTGCTCCGCTTGCGGTAACCGCGGGGCTGGTCGTAGTGCGAGGTGTACCGGGGGATGGGAGCACCATCGCCGTTGCTTCGATGGTGCTCGGCGCATCGATGCAGATCGTCGGGGTCGCTGTCGTGTTCGTGCTGGCTTCGAGGTCGGTCCTGTGACGGCTGTCGCCATCGCTTTGGGTGTTGTTGGGTGGCTTCACCTGCCAAAGCCCTGGGCGTATTGGCTGATCGCATCAGGCGGGTTCGCGTTGAGTCCCCTCCTCGGTGTTGTTACGATCGCAGGATTCGTGCTGGTGAAGCGCTGGCGTGCGCTCGCAGGTTCACGAGACGCGGCGACCAAGCGAAGGCACGACACGCTCGTTGGTCTTGATCTCGTATCGCTCGGGACCACTGCAGGACTCCCGTTCCACGCTGCGGTGTCCCTTGCCTCAGCGGAACTCGATGGAGCATTGGCTGACGACCTCGACAGAGCGGTCTCGCGTACCAACGCCGGCCTCGATCACGCCCTCGAGGAAGGGCCGTTCGCTCGTGCCTTCAATACGGCGCAACGATCGGCCAAATCAGGTGCGCGCCTGGGGGACAGTCTTGTGGAATTGGCACAGGAGGTGCGCGCTGATGAAGCCGCTGCCGAGCGCGAGAGGATCGAGCGTCTTCCGGTCAAGCTGCTCTTTCCCCTTGCCTTCCTGATCCTTCCGGGTTTCATCCTGGTGGCTGTTGTGCCATCGATCGTGTCGGGGATCAGCCAGCTGAATTTCTGACTTCCCACCGCCGGCAGTCGGATGCTGCCCTACACATTGGAGGCAACGCATGTTGTCGAAACTGAAGGAACAGGCAGGCCAGGCCACAGCGGAGTACGCACTGGTACTCGTCGCTGCGGCAGTGGTGGCCCTAGCGCTGATAGCGTGGGCGTCGACGACGGACATGCTCCCGTCGTTCTTCAACACCGTGATGTCGCGGGTCATTTCGATCGCGAACAGCTGATGGATGGTTCCGAGCGAGGGTCCTCGATGGTCGAATTCGCCTTCGTGGTTCCACTGTTGCTCGTGCTCATGTTCGGGATCGTGGAGGTGGCTGTTGTGGCCCGATCTGAGATCCAACTGCTCCATGCCGCACGGGAAGGGGCCCGTGCTGCGGCTGCATCGCCAGATGCTGCCGCAGCAGCTGGTGCGGCGAGGTCAGCGCTTGGACCACAGGGTGCAGATGCTCGTATCTCGGTCGTGAGGCCCGCAACGGTCGGGTCAAGGGCGACTGTCACCATCTCCCTGACCCACAGTGTCGCCGCCCCACTCTTTGGTGGGTTCCCTGTCAACCTCGGGGCGAGCGCGTCGATGCGCGTTGAGCGATGATGCGTGGCGATGCCGAGTCAGGATCGATCGTCATCGGCACGGCAATGGTCGCGTTCGTCCTCGTGATGGTCGTGGCCGTTGGATCTGTTGGCGGTGCGATTGGGGCGTACACTAAGGCAAGTGCCGCAGCAGATGCAGCTGCTCTCGCTGCGGCACCGGTCACCTTTCGTCCGTTCGGAGCATCAGGCACACCCGCACGCGAGGCAGCCATATTCGCGACAGCAAATGGTGCTGTGCTTACGTCGTGTCAGTGCCCCGTCAACCGTTCCTGGGACACAAGGACCGTGGTCGTGACGGTGGCCCGGACGGTGTCCGTCATGGGTATCGGTACCGTCCGTGTCCGGGCCACGTCTCGTGCTACTTTCGAACCGGCAGCTCTGCTCAATCCGGCTCTTCGGAAATGAGCGGGGTTGTGACACGACGGTTCAGAACTGCAGGTCCTTCGGTTGGAACGTTGCCTCACCGATCTCAGTCCAAAGACGATTCGCGTGCCCAACTTTCAGGCCTGTCGAGGTGACAGACATTGACGGCGATCCGTGATGTGTTCGATACGGGTCTTCAACGTCTCGGTCCCCCTTTCAAGGGGGACGGCTGAGGAGCGTTGGCGACGAAGCAGGGGGATAACGCGGAGCCAACGAATCTTCTTGAAAGTCTTGGGGCGACTGGGGAAAGTGGGCGTTGGCTTCGCGTTATCCCCCTGGCTCGAGGACTCGCCAGTCCCCCTTGAAAGGGGGAC